>DATIUR010000356.1:0-2803 GCA_035466675.1 Anaeromyxobacteraceae bacterium
CCGACGCCGAGCGCGCCGGGCCGGGCGGCCGTCCCGGCTCCGCCCCCGAGCGACGCGCCCGCGTCCGCGGCCCGCCGCCAGGCGCCGTCCGGGCCGCGCACCAGCGACCGCGTCCCGCCGCGGATCCGGACCAGCGTGCCGCGCTCGATCACCACCACCCGCCGGACCTCCACCACGCCCGCCGAGACGCGGCCGGGGAACGGCTCCTCGAACTCCTCCCCCTCGCGGTACCGGTAGAAGAGGGCCGCCACCGGGGCCAGCCGCCAGTCCACCACCCGCACGCCCGCGTCGCGATCGACGAAGGTGGCGCGCCCGAGGCAGTAGTCGCGGATATCGCCGCCTTCCCGCACCCTCAGGTGGGCGAAGTACGGGGCGGCCGGGTCCGGTCGCTCGCCTCCCCGGGACCGCTCCATCACGGCGCGGAGGAGCCCCATCTCCTGGAAGACGGTGGGCAGGTCCTTGGCCGTCGCCTCGAGCGCCTCCTCGCGCAGGTCGCGCAGCCGCCCGAGCAGGTCCCCCTCGCCGTGCGGGCGGACGGCGGCCCGCGCCCGGAGCGCCGCCACGGTCCGCGCCAGGAGCGCCTCCTCCTCCTCGATCAGCGCGCGCTCCTCGGGCGCGAGGCTCGAGGCGTGACGGCGAGGCTCGCTCCGGTTCGCGCGCAAGAGGCCCAGCTTAAGCCCTCCCGGCCCCAGGCGCAGCCCCCGGCGGGTCTCCGGGGACCGCCGCAAGCGGACGTTGACGCGACGCCGGCTCCGTCCTGGCCGGGTCGTGCGCCCTGCCCCGGCCCCCGTTAAGCGACGGAGGTCGCGGGCTGCCGGGTCACGGCGGCAGCTCCGGGGTGGGCCCGGGCAGCCGGGCCCACCCCGCATTTCTCCGGATCCCTTCGAGGCGGAGCGTGGACGATCGCCGGGAGCTTCGGGACGCGCAGGGCCGCTCCATCGCGTACCTCCGGATCTCCCTCACCGACCGGTGCAACTTCCGGTGCGGTTACTGCTCCGCGGACGACCTGGAGGCGTCGGAGGGCCTGCTCACGCGCCCGGAGATCGCGCGGCTGGTGGCGCTCTTCGGCCGGCTCGGGGTGCGGCGCGTTCGTCTCACCGGCGGCGAGCCGACCCTGCGCAAGGAGATCGTCGCCATCGCGGCCGACGTGCGCGCCGCGCCGGGCGTGTCCGAGGTGGCGCTCTCCACCAACGGGCACCGCCTCTCCGAGCTGGCCCGCCCGCTCCGGGAGGCGGGGGTGGAGTCGGTGAACGTCTCGCTCGACACGCTCCGCCAGGACCGGCTCCTGGCGGTGAGCGGGCGGGGGGCGCGTCTCCTCGACGTGCTCGAGGGGATCGACGCCGCCGCCGCGGTGGGCTTCCCCCATCTCAAGACCAACACGGTCGTGCTCGGCGGCGTGAACGAGGACGAGCTGGGCGACATCGTCCGCTTCGCCTGGGCGCGCGGGGCGACGCCGCGCTTCATCGAGCTCATGCCCTTCGCCGACGGCCGGCCCGTTCCGCTCGCGCAGGTGAAGGCGCTGCTCGCCGCCCAGGGCCTGGCGCTCGAGCCCGATCCGTTCCGCGGCTGGGGACCGGCCCACTACCTGCGCGGGCCGGCGCCGGACGGCTCGATGCGCCGGGTCGGATTCATCGGGGCGATGACCCACAACTTCTGCGACGCCTGCAACCGCGCCCGCATCACCGCCCAGGGCGAGTTCCAGGCCTGCCTGGGGGGAGAGTCCCGCGTCTCGCTCCGCGACCTCGTCCGGTCCGGCGCGTCGGACGACGAGGTGGAGGCGCGGGTGCGCCGCGCGCTGGGCGCCAAGGCCCCGCGCCACCACATGGAGGAGACCGCCGCCGGGCTGGTCCTCCTCTCCATGCGCGGGGTCGGTGGCTAGACCGATCGCGATCCTGAAACACTCGACGGGGGCCTTGCCCGAGGTCCCCTCGCTCGCCGCGTCTCGGCGGCGAGCCTTCCGCCGGCAACCGTCCCCGACGTCGGCGCGGACGAGCCCCGGACCGCGCGCTTGCTCGCCGGGGCGCGGACCGTCACCGCCGAAGCCGGAACCGTCTCCCCCGCGCCCGGAACCGCTGCGGCAACGCAAACCACCCGGGCGCGTCCGGCCGGAAGGCAGCGGCTGGACATGCGTTGCACCGCAGCTGCCAGGGAACCGGCAGGCCCTCGCCGACGGCTCGCTGCGCGGCGCGGCCCCGGGCCTCGCCGCGCCGGGGAGCGCACCCGCCGGCGGGACAGGGACCCGCGGGGGGCGTTGCCCGCAGGCGCGGAGCGTTCGAGCGCGGGAGGGCTTCTCGGGTCGGGGATCGGACCGGCAGCGGCGCCGGTCCAGCCGCTGCGATCCGGGCCGCACCGGCGCGGGCTGGCAGGGCGTCGATGCCGGCGGGAGCGGACGGGAGCGGCGGCCGTACCCTCCCCTTCGAGCCGCGGAGCGCCGAGGGGAGCGCCTCCCCCGCGGGGCCCGTGGGTGGACGCTGCGCTTCTGTGATCCCGATTCGCTCACCGTCGTGTAGCGTGCGGGCCCGCGGAGGGGCACGCATGACCTCGAACCGATGGGTGGTCGCCGCCGCCGGGACGGCCCTCCTGTCGGTCCTGGGGACGGTCTACGCCTTCAGCCTCTTCACCCAGCCGCTCGTGGCCGCCTTCGGCTGGTCGCGCACCACCGCCACCGCCCCCTTCGCGCTGGCGATCCTCTTCCTGGGCGCCGGCGCCCTGGTGGGCGGGCGCTGGCAGGACCGCCGCGGCCCCCGGCCGGTGGCGCTGGCGGGCGCCCTGCTCTGGGGCGCGGGGAACGTGCTCGCCGGCC
>DATIUR010000357.1:0-24662 GCA_035466675.1 Anaeromyxobacteraceae bacterium
GACGTGGTGGTGGACGACCCCTTCGTCTCGGCGCGCCACCTGCGCATCGAGGGGCGCGGCGGCCGCTGGTTCCTCTCCGACCTGGGCTCGACCAACGGGACCTTCGTCGGGGGCATGCGGGTGGAGCGGGCCGAGCTGCCCATGGGGGCGTCCATCGCCCTCGGCGACGTCGAGCTGGCGCTCGAGCCGCCCGCCGCCGCGCCCGAGCGCGCGCTCGCCTTCGAGGGCATGGTGTCGCGCGATCCGGCCATGCGCCAGGTCTTCGAGATGGTGGAGCGGGTGGCGCCCTCGGACGTGGCGGTGACGATCCTGGGCGAGACCGGGACCGGCAAGGAGCTGGTCGCCCGCGCCATCCACCACCGCTCGCCGAGGCGGGAGGCGCCCTTCATCCCGGTCAACTGCTCGGCCATCGCCGAGAGCCTGATCGAGAGCGAGCTGTTCGGGCACGAGAAGGGGGCCTTCTCCGGCGCCGACCGGCTGCGCAAGGGCGCCTTCGAGGAGGCCAACGGCGGCACCATCTTCCTCGACGAGATCGGGGAGCTGCCCCTCGACCTGCAACCGAAGCTCCTGCGCACGCTCGAGCTGGGGGAGGTGAAGCGGGTGGGCGCCTCCCGTCCTCTCACGGTGAACGTGCGCATCGTGGCCGCCACCCACCGCGACCTGAGGGCCCGGGTCCGGAACGGGAAGTTCCGCGAGGACCTCTTCTACCGCCTGTGCGTGGTCCCGGTGACGGTCCCGCCGCTCCGGCAGCGCAAGGGGGACGTGCGCGCGCTGGCCGAGACCTTCCTGGCCGCGTCGGCCCCGCGCGGGCTCGGGCTCCGCTGGTCCGAGGAGGCCCTGAGCCGCCTCGAGGCGTACGACTGGCCCGGCAACGTGCGGCAGCTCCGCAACGTGGTGCAGCGGGCCCTGCTCTTCCGCGGCGAGGGGGCGGTGGTTCCCGCCTCGTCCCTCGCCTTCGAGGACACCCGCGTCTCGGCCGGCGACGGCGGCGACGACGACACCCTGCTCCTGCCCGGCCTCACCCTCGAGGAGATCGAGCGGGAGGCCATCCGTCTCTCCCTGAGGCGGAACCGGGGGAAGCGCTCCGCCGTGGTGAAGGAGCTCCAGATCGCGAAGAGCACCGTCATGAAGCGGATCGGCCAGTGGGGCCTGCAGAACGAGGGCCGCACCGGCGCCGAGCCGGCGGACGAGGACGACGAGGGCTAGGATCGCCTGGCCGCTCGGGCTCCGGGCTCCGGCGATCGCGCGAGGCCGCTGGAACCCGATGCCCGCTGCCGGCAGCCCCGGCCGCCGGGCCTCAGTGCAGGTTCGTCTTGTCCCGGATGAGCGTGAGCGGGTTCGTGTCGGGCGGCAGGTCCACCGCGTCCCGGCGGTCGGCGAAGCTGGTCGGGCGCGGCGCCACCCCCCCGTCGAGCACGCGGGAGAGAGCGCGCTCGATGTCCGGCTCCGCCGCCAGGACGGGCTTCACCTGCATGCCGGTGGCGAAGGCGATCTCGTCGATGGCGGCGAGGTCGCCGGGATCCGGGAGCGCCACCACCAGGGGCCCGCGCTTCCCGTCGGACAGGCGCGCCAGCGGCACCACCCGGCGCGACCGCATGAGCCGCTCCGGGACGAGGGCGATCACCTGGGGCGGGATGTGCCGGTCGCCGATCTCGACGAACGGGACGCCGAGCTGCTGGCCCACCGCCTCCAGCACCGCGGCCTCGGGCAGGAAGCCGAGACGGACGATGGCGTTCCCGATGCGGCCGCCCCACTGGCGCTGGTGCGCGAGCGCGCTCGCGAGCTGCAGGGAGTCGATGCGGCCCTGCGACATCAGGAGCTCTCCGATCCGCGTGCGCGCCATGTTCCGCTCCGTTCCGCTTCCCGTCTCCCACCCGCGACGATGCCAGGGACGTGCCGGAGGGCCCGCTCCCGTCGGAACGAGCACTTCCGGGCGATATCCTACTCCCTCGGTGTGTGTAGGCAAACGGGGAACGGCCGCTTGCGCGCACCCTGGGTGATACCCGCCCCTTACGGGTGCCCTACTTCTTCTTGGTGGGCTTCTTCTCCGGCGCAAGCGAGGCGAGGAGCTTCCGCGCCCGCGGGGCGGCGGGGGACTTCGGGTGCTTCTCCAGGACCTGCCCGAGGATGGCCCTGGCGTCGTCCTTCATGTCGAGCGCGATCATCGCCTCGCCGATCCGGACGAGCGCCTCGGGCGCGAGATCCGACCGGGGGAACCCCTCGGCGACCTTCCCGTGGGCGAGGATGGACTCGCGGTAACGCCGCTGCGCGAACAGGATCTCCCCGGCCCGGAAGCTCGCCTCCGCGGCCCTGGGGTCCGCCGGCCACTTCCGGGCGAACTGCTGGTACAGCTCGCGCGCGATCCCCTTGTCGCCGGAGGACTCCTCCTTGCGCGCCAGCGCGAAGAAGGCCTCCGGGTCCTCCGGCCGCTGGAGCGACTCGGCCCGGCGGCGGGCCTCGAACTCGTCGAGCGCGCCCGCGCCCTTGAGGGCTGCGAAGCGCCCCTCCGTCTCGACCTTCGCGTCGGCCAGGGCCTTCTCGATCTGGCCGAGCCGGTGCTGCTCCACCTCCAGCTCGCCCTTCAGCTTGGCGAAGTCCTCCTGGAGGCGGGTGAGGCCCACGCCCAGGTCGGCGCCGCTCCGGCGCGCGGCCCGGTTGAGCTCGTCGATCTTCTCCTGCACCTCGACGAGCTTCTGGTCGAGCTTGGCGACCCGATCCCGGACGAGGGCGCGCTGCTCCTCGATGCGCCGATCGGCCTCGGCGCCCTGCTCCTCGAGGCGCTGGATGCGCGCCTCCATCTGCCGCCCCCGCTCCAGGGGGACGAAGCAGGCGGCGGCGAGGAGGAGGAGCGGCGCGGCCCCCCGGATCGGGTGCGTTCCCGTCAACGGACGATCTGGAACTCGGCCCGGCGGTTCCGCGACCAGCAGGCCTCGTTGGACTCCTGGCAGACCGGACGCTCCTCGCCGGCGGTGGCGGTCTCGATCCGGGCGGAGACGCCCAGGTCGGAGAGGTACCGCTTGGCGGCCTCGGCGCGGCGCGAGCCGAGCGCCAGGTTGTACTCGGTGGTGCCGCGCTCGTCGCAGTGGCCGGAAACGACCAGGCGCGTGACGCCCTCGCGCGAGCAGTCGGAGAGCTTCTGCAGCGTGCCCTGGGACTGCGAGGTGAGAACCGACTGGTCGAAGCCGAAGTAGATCGTGAAGCCGGCCTCGTCGGCGCAGGCCGCGTCGACCCTCGGCTTCTCCGGCTCGGCGGGCGGCGGCGGCGCCGGGCGGCCCACGCACTTCTCCGCCTGGCACATCTTGTCCGACGGGCAGTCGGCGTCCGTGGCGCACTCGGGGCGCGGCACGCACTTGTTGTCGCGACAGGCGAAGCCGGGCTGGCAGTCGGAGTCCGCCGCGCACTCCTGGCAGCGGCCCTCGACGCACACCTTGCCGTAGCCCGCCTGGTTCGCGCAGTCCGCGCTCGTCTTGCACTCGCCGCCCGAGGGCGGCTTGGGGCAGCCCGCGAGGACGATGGCCATCACTGGGAGTACGGCAAGGAGAACACGGCGCATGGGACCTCCTGCGAGTGGACGCTGTCGCTCGATCGTGGGACGGGTGGTTATTTCGCTCCAAACCCCCCCGCTGTCAAACGCATTCGTCCCATGGTTACCATGACCCACATGGCCTCCACGGTGCTCGTCGTCGACGACGAGAAGAACATCTTGCTGACGCTCTCGCGGGCTCTCCAGATGGAGGGGTACGCGGTGGAGACGGCCGGAGGCGGCCGCGAGGCGCTGGAGCGGATCGCGGCGCTCCCGGTGGACGTGGTGGTGATGGACGTGCGCATGCCCGACCTCGACGGCCTGGCGGTGCTGGAGCGGGCCCGCCAGACCCGGCCGGGGCTGCCGGTGGTGATCATGTCCGGCCACGGCTCCATCGAGACGGTGCGGAGCGCCTTCAAGCTGGGCGCCTTCGACTACCTGGAGAAGCCCATCACCGAGAAGGAGAAGCTCCTCGTGGCGGTGCGGAACGCCCTGCGCCTGCGGAGCCTCGCCGAGGAGAACGCCGAGCTGCGGCGCGAGAGCGGCGCCCGGGAGATGATCGGCGCCTCGCCCGCCATGGAGAGGCTCCGCGATCTCGTCCGGCGCGCGGCGCCCAGCGAGGGACGGGTCCTGGTGACCGGGGAGAACGGGACCGGCAAGGAGCTGGTGGCGCGCGCGCTGCACGAGGGCTCGCGCCGCCGGGAGCGACCCTTCGTGAAGCTGAACTGCGCCGCCGTCCCGGCCGAGCTGATCGAGTCCGAGCTGTTCGGCCACGAGCGCGGCGCCTTCACCGGCGCGGTGGCCGCCCGCAAGGGAAAGTTCGAGCTGGCCGACGGCGGGACGCTCTTCCTCGACGAGGTGGGCGACATGCCGCCCGCCATGCAGGCGAAGGTGCTGCGGGTCCTCCAGGAGAGCGAGTTCGAGCGCGTGGGCGGCCAGGCCACGCTCCGCTGCGACGTCCGGGTGATCGCGGCCACCAACCGCGACCTCGCCGAGGAGGTGCGCGCGGGCCGCTTCCGGGAGGACCTCTTCTACCGGCTGGCGGTGGTGCCCGTCCCGGTGCCCCCGCTCCGCGAGCGCCGCGAGGACGTGCCCGAGCTGGCGGCGCGCTTCCTGGCCGAGGCCTGCGAGCGGAACGGCCGGCGCCCCATGTCGCTCTCGCGCGAGGGGCTGGCCGCCCTCCAGGCCCACGACTGGCCGGGCAACGTGCGCGAGCTCAGGAACCTGGTGGAGCGGATCGCCATCCTGGTGGACGGGCCGGAGATCTCGGCCGAGGACGTCGCCTCGGTCCTGCCGGGCGCGCGCCGGCCGCGGCCCGAACGCTACCGGAGCGGCGCCTCCTTCCACGACCTGGTCGAGGAGTCCGAGCGGGAGATCCTGCTCGGCGCGCTGGCCGAGCACGGCGAGAACATCTCCGAGACCGCCCGGGCCCTCGGCCTCGAGCGGAGCCACCTCTACAAGAAGATGCGCGCGCTCGGGATCAGGCGGGCGGAGTGAGGCGCGCCGGCGCGGCCGCGTCCCCCGGCCCGCACCCCGGGCGTGTCCCCCCGGACGCGCCGCCGGGAATCGGCGGCGGCCGCGGCGGTTCGAAGGAAGGCGAGGCGCGGCACGCGCCTTGCGACCCATGCCGTCGCACATGGACCCCCGCGAACGAACTCTTTTGCCCGGGGTGGCGGCCGGCGGTATCGTTCCTGACCCCGTGACCACCCCCGCACCGGAGAGCGAGAACCCCGAGAACGCCGGCCAGGCGCGCGACCGGCGCGCCCTGCTCGTCCGCAGGCTCGAGATCGCGGGCGCGGCAGCCCTGGCCGGCCTGCTCCTGGGGCTCGTCCTGCTCTTCGCCTGGACGCGCGAGCTGCCCGCCTTCGACACCCTCAAGGACTACCGGCCGCTCGTCTCGACCCGCGTCCACGGCGTCGACGGGACCGAGGTCTTCCAGTTCGCCCGCGAGCGCCGCACCGTGGTGCCGCTCGATCGGATCCCGGAGCACCTGCGCAAGGCGGTGCTCGCCGCCGAGGACGCCCGGTTCTACGAGCACGAGGGCGTGAACTACCTCGCCATCGCCCGCTGTGCCGCCAAGGGCCTGCTCCGCGGCGGGATCGCCTGCGGCGGCTCCACCATCACCCAGCAGGTGGTGAAGACCTTCCTGCTCCAGAGCGACTGGAAGGTGAAGCGCAAGGTGAAGGAGCTGGTGCTCGCCCCGCGGCTCGAGGAGAACCTGACCAAGGACGAGATCCTCTACCTGTACCTGAACCAGATCTACTTCGGCCACCGCCGCTACGGCGTCGAGGAGGCGAGCCGCTTCTACTTCGGCAAGGGGGTGGAGGCGCTCACCCTGGGCGAGGCGGCCACGCTCGCCGGCGTGGTCCAGTCGCCCGCCCGCTGGTCCCCCGTGAACCACCCGGCGCGGGCCAAGGAGCGCCAGCGGTACGTGCTCCGGCGCATGCTGGAGGAGGGGTTCATCACGCAGGCGCAGGCCGAGACCGAGGCGGCGCGGCCCATCGCCACCCGCCCGCCGGAGCGGCGGCCGCCGGGCACCTGGTACGCCGACGCGGTCCGCCGCATCCTCGACGAGCGGTACGGCGCCGAGCGGGTGGAGACCGACGGCCTGCGGGTGGAGATCGCCATGGACGCCGCCCTGCAGCGGTACGCCGAGGCGGCCCTCGAGGCCGACCTGCGCGCCGTCGACAAGCGGCAGGGGTACCGCGGACCCGTCCTCCGCCTCGAGCCCGCCCGGCTCGAGGCGGCGCTCCCGGCCTGGCGCGAGCGGCTCGCCGCCGCGCAGGCGGAGGCGCGCCCGGGCGAGGTCCTGGTCTGGGACCTCTCCGCGGTGGACCCCGCCGACATCGAGCCGGGAGAGGACGTCTCCTCCGACGTGCGCCGCATGGCGCGGCCCCGCGCCCTCGAGGCCGGGGAGATCTACGCGGCCCTGGTCGCCGCGGTGGAGGAGAAGTCGGCGCGGATCGACCTCGGCGGCGCCACCGGCCTCCTGCCGCTCTCCGACGTGAGCTGGGCGCGGAAGTGGAACCCGACCTCGGCCACCCCGGCGCCGCGGAAGATGGAGAGCGTCCTCGCCCCCGGCGACGTCGTGCTGGTGCGGGTCATGATGGGCAAGCTCCCCCCGGAGCGCGCCGCCCGGGAGGGGAAGCCGCTCGCCGTCTCGCTCGAGCAGATCCCGCTGGTGGAGGGCGCGCTGGTGGCCATCGATCCGGCCACCCGCGGCGTGCGGGCGCTGGTGGGCGGGTTCGACTTCGGGCGCTCGCAGTTCAACCGGGCCATCCAGGCGAAGCGCCAGCCGGGGAGCGCCTTCAAGCCCTTCGTGTGGGGCGCCGCCATCGAGTCCCGCTCCTTCACGCCGGCCACCATCGTCTACGACACCCCCGACCTCTACCGCGACCCCTGGACCGGCAAGGAGTGGAAGCCGCGCAACTTCGACCGCGACGCCTTCGACGGCGCCATGCTGCTCGAGACCGCGCTGGCCCAGTCGAAGAACACGGTCTCGGTGAAGCTGGTGGGCGCGCTGGGGGTCGACCCCGTCATCTCCTTCGCGCGCCGGCTGGGGATCGCGAGCGAGCTGCCGCGCAACCTCACGCTCGCCCTCGGCACGGGGGAGGTGACGCCGCTCGAGCTGGTGAACGCCTACACCACGGTGGCCGCGGGAGGCTTCGCCGCGGAGCCGCAGCTGCTGCTGCGCGTCCTGGATCGCGACGGCAACGTCCTGGAGGACAACCCGGTGGTGGCGGCGCCCGCGGGCGCGGAGGCGGGCGCCCCGGCGGGCCCCGCCCCCGGGGACGAGGCGGCCGACGGCTCGCCCTCCTTCGCGGGGCAGGCGGCCGGCGGCGCGGCCAGGCCCGACTTCGCCCTGCCCGAGTCGGGGACCCGCCCGGACGTCGCCTTCGTCCTGCTCGGCATGATGCGCGAGGTGGTGGAGAGCGGAACCGGCGCGGCCGCGAAGGAGCTGGGCCGCCCCGCCGCGGCCAAGACCGGCACCGCCCAGGAGCACCGGGACGCGTGGTTCGTGGGGTTCACCCCGGAGCTGGTGGCCGGCGTCTGGATCGGGTTCGACGACCACTCCCCGCTCGGACCGCGCGAGACCGGGGCCGGCGCCGCCCTTCCGGCCTGGCTGTCCTTCATGAAGGCCGCCGTGGGCGCGCGCCCGCCGGCCGACTTCCCGCTCGCGCCCGACGTCGAGTTCGCGCGGGTGGACCCGGCCACCGGCCTCCTCGCGCCGTCGCGCGACGCGGCCGCCCCCTTCCTGGCCTTCCTGGCGGGCACCGCGCCGACCCGGACCGCGGACGACGCGGGCGACCCTTCGCCGCAGAACTTCTTCATGGACGACCGCTGACCGGAGCCGGGACCGGGATGCACCTGCTGCTCGTCGCCACCCTGTCGCTCGCGGCGAGCGCCGGCGCGGCCCCTCCCCCCGCCGTGCTCTCGGTCGCCGAGGCGCTGGCCGCGCGGGTCGGCGCGCCGGCGGAGGGCCGGCGCACCGTCGCCCTCGTCCTGGAGGCACCCGCTCCCGCCCTGGCCCGTGCGGCCGAGACCGCCCTGGCCGGCGCGCTCGCCGGCCGCGGCTACGCGGTGTCGCCGCTGGGCGGCTATCCCGACCCCGCGGGGGGGGCCCGCGCCGACGGCGCCGACTGGCTCCTCCGGGTCCGGGCCGGGCTCGCGCCGGGCCGTCCCGAGATCGATCGACGCGGCGAAGCCGCCTTCCCTGTCCGGGGCCCCCCGGGGGGCGAGATCGCGCTGGTGGGCGAGCTCGTCCCCACCTGGTCGTCCTTCTTCCTCCAGCGCCGGCCCGGCATCCGGCCGGCGGCGCCGCGGGTGGTGCAGGCGCGCGTCCCCGCCGATCCGGAGACGATGCTGCTCGCGCGCCCCATCTCCGAGCGCGGGCTGGCGGTGCGGCCGCTGGCGCGCCTGCCCGGCCGCGTCCTGGCGCTGGCGGCGGGCGATCCGGGCGACGGGAGGAGCGCCGTGCTCGCCGTCTCCGGAGAGGAGGCGACCCTCCTCTCCGCCGCGGGAGAGGTCCTGGCCCGGCGGTCGCTCGAGCGGAGCGCACGGGCGCCGGTCCGCGATCCGGCCGCCACCGCGGCGGTGGGCGACTTCGGCGGCGGACGGCTCGCCTGGGCCGTGGCCGGGGCGCCCCGCGCCGAGGTGGCCTCGCTCCGGGGCGGGCGCCTGGAGATCGTCGCCTCCCTCCCGGCGGCGCCGCTCTGCGCCGGGGGCGCGGGCGCGCTCTTCGGCGCCTTCGCCCCGGGCACGGGGGTGCTCCGGGACGTGCTCTCGCCGCACGCCGACCCCCGGGAGCCGCCCCGCTCCGAGCGGCTCCTCTTCGCGGTCACGGCCGCCCCCGCCGCCGGTCCGGTCGCCTTCGCCGCCCTCGGGACCGACCACGTGCTCGCCGTGATGGCGCCGGACCTGTCGCCGGTGGGCCCGCCCATCCCGGGCGTGGGCGCGGGGTTCGCGCTCGCGGACCTCGACGGGGACGGCGCGCCGGAGGTGGTCGCCTCGGCCGCCGAGGCCGATCTCCCCGACCGCATCCGCGTCCTCGTCCCGCGCGCCTCGACCTCGCTCGTGTTCGAGTCGGCTCCGGTCGAGGGCGCGATCCTGGCCGGCGCCGCGGCGGACCTGACCGGCGACGGCATCGACGACGCCATCCTGGCCGCGGTGCGGGAGGGCTCGACCGAGCTCCTCCTCGTCACGGCCGATCCGCGGGAGGCGCGGTGAGGTCCGCCCTCCCGGCCGCCCTGGCCGCCGCCCTGGGCACGCTGGCCGCCCCCGCCCTGGCGGGCGTGCGGCCCGCCCCGGGCGGCGAGCTCTCGCTGGCGCTCCCGGCGGCCCCGCAGGAGACCGATCCCGCCCGCGCCCTGGAGCCGCCCGACCTCCTCGCGGCGCGAGCGCTCCACGCCACGCTGCTCGAGGTGGACGCCTCCGGCGCGCTCGTCCCCGGCCTGCTCGCCGAGGTGCCCGCACCGGAGGCGGGCGGGCGGGCCTTCCGCCTGCGGCTGCGGCCCGGCCTCCGCTTCGCCGACGGCACCCCGCTCGGCGCCTCCGCCGTGGCGGCGAGCCTCTCCCGGCTGGCCACGCCCGGCGCGCCGCACGGCTGGCTGGCGCTGCCCATCGCGGGGGCCGACCTCGCGCTCGAGGGGCACGCGCCGGCGCCGCGCGGCATCCGCGTGCTCTCCGAGCGCGAGATCCTGGTCACGCTCGACCTGCCCCTCCCCGAGTTCCCCTGGTCCCTGGCCGCGCTGCCGGCCGCGGTGGTCTCCGCCGGCGGCGCGGGGGCGGGGCCGTTCCGACCGGCCGGACCGCTCGCGCCGCAGGACGGGCGGATCCCCCTGCTGGCGAACGACCTGCACCACCGCGGGCGGCCCTTCGCCGATCGAGCGGTCCTGCTCTCCCGCCCGGGGCGGGGCCTGGCGGGGGAGATCGAGCGCGGCGAGGTCCACCTCGCGCTCCGCCCGGAGGCGCTCGCCCCCGGGTCCCTCCCGCTGCGCCCCTCGGTCGCGACCTACGCGGTCCTGAACGGGCGGCGCCTGGGCGGGTCCGCGGATCGCGTCCGGGCCGCCCTCGCCGCCCTCGACCGGGCCGAGCTGGCGCGCCGCTTCGTCCGCGGGCCTTCCGAGCCGCTTTCGTCGCTGCTTCCCTCCTGGATCGCCGCCCCGGGCCCGGCCGCCGCCCCGGGCCCGAGCGCGGCCGCGGCCCCGGCCGCCACCGGGGTCCCGGGCCCGACCGCCCGGCCCGTCGCCATCCTCGTTCCCTCCGGCGCACCGGACGCGCGCGCCGCGGCCGACCGCATCCAGGTGAAGCTGTTCGACGCGGGCGTGCGGGCCTCGGTCGAGGAGGCGGACCCAGCCCGCTTCGCCGCGCGGCTTTCCGCCGGGGAGCACGACGTGGCCCTCCTCCCGGTGCCGCTGCTCGCGCCCCGCCCGGCGCTGGCCGTGGCCCAGATCGCCTGGGCGGCGGGAGCGCGGGCGGAGGCGCGCCGCGCGCTCCGGGAGATGGCCGGGCTCTCCGGCGACGAGGCCTGCCGCGCCGCCGACCGGATCGCCGCCCGCCTCGGGCTCGTGCCGCTCTTCGCCTCCGGCCTGCGCGCCAGCGCGGGGCCGGCGCTGCGCGGCGTCCGGCCGCTCCCGGACGGCACCCTCGACCCGGGAGACCTGTGGCTCTCGCAGCGAGGCGGCGCCCCGTGAGCCTGAGGTCCAAGCTCGCCCTGGCCTTCGCGCTCTTCGCGGCGGCCCCGCTGGCGGCGGCGCTCTGGCCGGTCTCGCGCGCCCTCTCGCAGGCCCTCGAGGGCGAGCACGCCGCCCGGCTGGCCGCCTCCACCCGCGCCGTGGAGGGGGAGCTGGCGCGGATCGGGGAGGCGGCCGGCGCCGCCCTGCGCGACCTTTCCCGGGGCCCGGAGGCGGAGGCGCTCGCGCGGGAGCGCGCGCGCGGCTCGCTCGATCCGCCGGCGGCAGCCTCCCTGGCCCGGGACTGGGCCGCCTCGCGCGGGCTCGACGTGCTCGCCGTGGCCGACGCGGAGGGACGCGTGCTCTCCTCGGCGCACCTGCCCGGTCGAGCCGGCGACGTGGACCCGGAGCTGCTCGCCCTCTTCGGCACGGCGCGGCCGGGAGAGGTCGTGCCCCGGCTGGTGGCGGTGGCCGGGCCCGACGGGGTGGGGCCGGCGCTCGCCCTCCTGGCCTGGGAGGAGGTCCGTGGGGGCGGCTCGCTCCGCCTGGTCGGGGGGATCGCCGTGGGCGAGCCCCTCGCCGCCCGCCTGGCCTCGCTCATCGGCGGCGCCGTCTCGGTGGACGCCGCGGACGGGACCCGCCTCGCCTTCGGGGCGGCCGAGGACCCGGCGGCCCCCATCTGGCGCGCGCTCTGGCTCCGCTCCCGCCGCGTGCTGGGGGGCGGGATCGTCACGTCCACCGAGGAGCTGCTCCTGCCCCCGGGAGACGCCCCGGTCGCCCGCATCGGCGTGACGCTGGCGCCGGCGGGGGTGGTCCGGGCCGAGGTCACCTTCCTGGCGGCCTTCCTGGCCGCGCTGGTGGGCGGGACGGCGGCCGCCACGCTGGTGGGCGCCGGGCTGGCGCGCCGGGTGACGAGGCCGGTGGAGGCGCTCCGGGACGGGGCGGCCCGGGTGGCCAGGGGGGACCTCGAGGCCCGCGTCTCCGTCTCCGCGGGCGGGGAGGTGCGCGAGCTGGTGGACGCCTTCAACGCGATGACCGCCGAGCTCGCCGCCAGCCGCACGCGGCTGGCCGCGGCCGAGCGGATCGCGGCCTGGCGCGAGGTGGCCCGCCGCCTGGCCCACGAGGTGAAGAACCCGCTCACCCCCATCGCCATGGCCGTCGAGACGCTGCGCGACGCCATCGCCCGCGACCGGCCCGACTTCCGCGAGATCTTCGAGGAGGGGGCGCAGGCCATCGGCGAGGAGGTGCGGCGGCTCAAGCGGATCGTGGACGAGTTCAGCCGCTTCGCGCGCCTGCCCGCGCCCGAGATCTCGCCGGTGCCGGCCGAGGAGCTCGTCTCCGCGGTGCTGGCGCTCTACCCCGCGCCGCCGAAAGGCGTCGAGCTGTCCCGCCAGATCGAGGCCGGGCTCCCGGCGGTGCGGGCCGACCGCGACCAGATCCTGCAGGTGCTCCTCAACCTCGTCACGAACGCGGTCGAGGCCATGCCCGGCGGCGGCACGCTGCGGGTGGCGGCGCGGCGGGAGGCGGGGGCGGTCGCCTTCTCGGTCTCGGACTCCGGCCCGGGCATCGCGCCCCAGGACCAGCCGCGCGTCTTCGAGCCCTACTTCACCACCAAGGAGGAGGGCACCGGGCTCGGGCTCGCCATCGCGCGCCGCATCGCCGAGGAGCACGGCGGCAGCCTCGACCTCGAGTCCGCGCCCGGGCGGGGGGCGACGTTCACGCTGCGGCTGCCTGCGGCGAGCTAGGCTAGCCCGGCTTCTTCTTCGCCCCGCCCGCCCGGTACAGCCCCGCGGCGAGCGTGCCCACCATCCCGCCCCGGAGCGACCGCCCGTCCACCGGCGCGAGCCGCCTCGCCATGGCCGGGGTCAGGACCGGCCGGTGCGCCAGCGCGTCGAGCCGGTCGGAGATGAGCCGGAGCGGCTCGTCGCGGAAGGTCCAGCGAAGCCGGTCGAACTGCGCGAGCGAGAGCAGGCCCGAGTAGGAGCGGAGGGTCTTGCGGCGGTCCTCGGTGAAGTAGTCCTCGAAGTAGGAGAGCACCAGCTCGCGCAGGGTCCGGTGGATCGGCTCCCGGTAGCGCAGGCCCACGAAGTTGGACTTGGCCACCGCCCCGTAGTGGCCGTCCACCCGGAAGACGGCCAGCACGTGGTCGTCGTCGCGATCCGCCCACATGTCGAGCAGCCGGGGCGGGTGGCCCAGGAGCCGCAGCGCCGCGGCCGCGAAGACCGCCCCGTCGTAGCAGTTCGCCCGCCCCTCCTCCATCACCCGCCGCGGGCAGCCCGGGTCGTCCTCGGCGCGGTAGACGAGGCGATCGACGTACTCCTGGATCCGGGCGGGGGTGGAGAGGCGGCGGAGCAGCGCGCGCTCGCCGCGCGTCCATCGGTCGGGTCCGCCCGCGCCCCCTTCCCTGGCCTCGCCCATGGAGCCGGAGACATACACCGACCGCCCCGCGGGTGCACGCGCCGCTAGCGCACCGGCGTCGCCTTGAGCGCCGCCCGCCCTTCCTTCACGTAGACCTGGAAGCGGACGGTCCGGCAACCGTACTTCTGGACGAGCTGCTCCTTGTTCCTCTCGAGCTTCACCCGGAACTTCTCGTAGGTGAGCCCCTCGGCCGGCTCGCCGCACTCCGCCCGCACCCGCAGGAAGTCCTGGAAGACCTCCTCCCACTCGGCCTCCTCGCCGCGCGGCGGCGGCGCCGTGGCCCGCGGCGCCGGAGCGGGAGCGCGAGGCGCCGGCGCGAAGGCGGGAGCCGGGGCGGGCCGCGGGGCGGGAACCGGTGCGGCCTCGAAGGCGCCCAGGCCCCCCCCGCCGTCGAGCTTCGAGGTGGTGGAGACGGCCGGGGTGGGCGGCTGGGGCGGCGCGCGCAGCGGGAACTCGAACGCGGAGGCGGAGGTCTCCGGCGCGGAGTAGGCCGCGCCGAGCGTCTCGGTCATGGCCGCCGCCGCCCTCCCCGCCGCCTCGGCCGCGGCGTTGAGCGCCGAGGCGATGGTGCCGAGCCGCCCGGCCAGCGACGGAGCGCGCGCCGACATGTCGCCGCTCTCGATCCGCTGCGCAGCCGTCACCAGCGCCTCGGGCACCTGGACGGGCGCCTCGGCGCGGATCCACAGCGCGAACGGAAGCGCCAGCAGGAGGGCGGCCGCGATCCCGGCCAGGGCCAGCCACTGCAGGCGGACCGCCGGCTCGAGGCGCGGCGCCGCGGGAACCGACAGGATCACCGACGCCTTGTCCGCGCCCTCCACCGGAACGGCCAGGGCGCGGCGGGCGGGGGCCTTGGCCGCGAGCAGCGGCAGCGCCGGCAGCTTCACCGGGAGCACGATCGCGGGGACGATGCGCGGCAGCGACCCGACGCCCACCACGCCCGTCGCCCGCGTCGCCGCGGCGGCCACCGGCACGGCCTCCGTCCCGGAGAGGGTCCCGACGTGCCGTGCCTGCTCCGCCTGCAGCACGACCTCGACGCCGGTCGCGCCGGCGAGCGCCTTCGCCCAGGCGTCGTCGAAGGGGAGGTAGAGGGCGATGGCGGAGCCGTCGGCGGCGGGGGCGCCCACCACGAGCCAGAGCGTCTCGTCCACCCGCAGGACGGCGCGCCGCAGCCTGCCCGCGGCCACCTCGCGCAGGAAGGCGGCGGTCTCGCGCTCGGCCCGCCCCTTTCCCTCCCGCACGCGCTCGGCGATCCCCTCCCGGTTGGCCGCGGCGAAGCCGAAGCCCTCGGGGAGCGCGACGCCGAGCGACCGGGCCGCGCCGCGCAGGGCGGACTGCGCCGTCTTCTCGAAGGCGGCCTGCCGGGCGGCCCGCTGCGCCGCGGTGGGCGTCGGCGGCTTCTTGCGCCCCCGGGAGGGGGCGGCGCGCTCCGCCGCCTCGCCCGCCAGCCTCTCGAAGCCCTCGTCGCGCGCGGCGAGCTGCACCAAGGCGGCCGCCTCGGCCGACATGAGCCGCTGGGCAGATCCGGCCCGATCCGCCGCCGCCCGGAGGTCGGCGTCCATGCCGGCGGCCGCGCGGGCGACGAGATCGGTCGAGGCGTACAGCGCCAGCCCCGCCACCGCGGACAGCACCACGAGCGCGTAGAGCCAGAGCTTGAGCCGGTTCACGAGCCCCGCTTATAACGGCCCGTTCCGGTGGGTGTCAAAGAGACGCTCCGCCCGAGGGCGGAGCGGAGCCGCGGGCGGGCCGGCGTCACGCCCTCGAGGCGCGAGGCCGGCCCCGGCCCCCTCACTTCTTGGCCGCCTCGGCCTTGAAGGCGTCGATGATCGCCTTCACCGCGGGCGAGGGCGCGCCGATGGTCAGGAACCCCAGCGGACGCTCCAGGACCCGGGTCTGGACGACCTTGGTCCTCGAGTCCGCGAAGCCCTTGCCCAGGCCGCCGAAGCCGGTGGGATCCGCCGCCACCATGTCGGCCACCTTCCTGACGGCGGTGAGCGCCACGACCGAGGAGGCGTACTCCTTCCCCCCCATCACCGTCGCCTTGATCATGGCCCGGGTGCCGCCGGTGGGCGTGTCGGAGAACACGGTGATGGGCTGGTCCTTGCCGCCGACCTCCCGCCAGTTCCGGATCTTGCCGGTGTGGATGTCGCGGATCTGCTCCCAGGTCAGGCTCGTGACCGGGTTCGACGGGTGGACGACGAACACGATCTGGTCGTTCGCCACCACGTGGAACTGGAGCTTCGCGCGGTCCACCTGCCTCCCGGCCGCGGCGGCGGCGGCCACGGCGATCTCGACCGGCTCGGACGAGAGCGAGGCGTCGCAGCGGCCCTCGTGGAGGTCGACCAGGCCCTTCCCGGTCGCGTTCCCCGTGACTTCCAGGGTGTGTCCGGTCGTCCGCTCCACGGCGTCCCGGTGGGTGTTGATCACGCGGTCGACGACCGTGGTCGCTCCGTGCAGGCGCACCTGTCCGGCGGCCGCCGCCCCTGCCCACAGCGCCAGCGCCGCCACCGCAGCGGCCACCGTCGTCCTCTTCCAGCTCTTCCTCTTCATCCTCATCGTGTGCCTCTCCTCGTGTGGTTCACGTCATCCGGGCGCGACCTCGGCGTCCGGTCTCGCGTCCTGCGAAACGGGTCAGAACCGCCGGAAGCCAGCCTCCGCCTCGAGGGCGGCGGCCGGCCGCGGCAGCGCCGGCCGGCGGGCGGCGGGTGCAACGGCCGCGACGGCCGGCTCGGAGCCGGTCTTGAAGAAGGCGATCAGCTCCTGGAGCGCCTGGGCCTGCGAGGTCATCTCCTCCGCGGTCGAGGACAGCTCCTCCGCCGCGGCGGCGTTGCGCTGCGTCACCTGGTCCACGCTGGCCATCGCCTTGTTGATCTGCGAGACGCCGGACGCCTGCTGCGCGGAGGTGGCCGCCACCTCCTCGACCAGCTCGGCGGTCCGCCGGATCGACGGCACCAGCTCCGCGAGGAGGCTTCCGGAGCGCTCGGCCACGCCGACGCTCGTCCCCGCCAGGGCCGAGATCTCCTTGGCCGCCGCCTGGCTCTTCTCGGCGAGCTTCCTCACCTCGGCCGCCACCACGGCGAAGCCCCGACCGTGGTCTCCCGCCCGGGCGGCCTCGATGGCGGCGTTCAGGGAGAGGAGGTTCGTCTGGTACGCGATCTCCTCGATGATCGAGATCTTGTCGGCGATCGTCTTCATCTGCCCCACGGTCTCGACCACGGCCTTCCCCGCCTGGTCGGCGTCCTTGGCGCCCTTGCGGGCGGCCTGCTCCATGGTGCGGCTGTTGTCGGCGTTGGAGTTGATCGACGCGGTCATCTCCTCCAGGCTCGAGGTCGTCTCCTCCACCGAGGCCGCCTGCTCGCTCGTCCCGGACGACATGGCCTGCGCGGACGAGGCCACCTGTCCCGCCGCCGACGCCACCGACGACGAGGCGGACCGGACCTGGGTGGCGACCTCGCGCAGGCGCTCGAGCATCTGCCGCAGACCCGCCATGGCGCTCCGCTCGTCGCCCTGGCCGGTCGGGATGGCGAAGTCCACCTCGCCGTCGGCCACCCGGCGCGCCACCTCGGCGACGTGGGCCGGCTCGCCGCCCAGGGGGCGGATGACGATCCGCTGGAGCGCCAGCACCACCAGGAGCCCGAGGCCGACGGCGTTCGCCAGGTTGACGAGGACGACGAAGGCGACCGTGCGCCCCGTCGCGGCGCGGATGCCGGCCTCCGACAGCGCCATGTGGAGGTGGCCGATGGTCCGCTCGCCGAGCACGACGGGCACGTCCAGCTCCGCCAGGCGGAGCCGCTCCCGGAGCGCCTCCATCGTGCCGCGCAGGTCGAGCTCCTTCCCGATCGACCCGAGCGCGGCCTCGACGCCCGGAGCGTTCCGGTTCACGCTCACCGCCGGCGAGGTGAGCGCCGCCCCTTCGGCGTCCGTCACCACGGCCCAGACGACATCCGCCTCCGCCTTCGTCACGTCGCCCACGATCCCGTCGAGCTGCGTGCCCTCGCCGGTGAGGAGCGGCTCCCAGCTCAGCTTGGCCACGTAGGCTCCCAGGCTCCGGCCCTTGGCGAGCAGCGACTCCCGCAGCGTGTCGTTCTGCCGCCTGGACATGACGAGGCTGGTTGCCACCGTGGAGAGGAGGAGGATCGAGGCCACGATGAGCGCGAATTTCAGGCGGATGCCGGTCCCGCGGCTGGGGGTCTTCATCGATTTCCTTCCTTCTCCCGTCCCGGCGCGCGGCGCGACCCGGGTCCATCCTCGGTCTGGTCCTCGTCGGCACCGTCCCGTCCCCCGGCGCAGAGCGGGCCGACGCCGGGAGCATTGCAGCGGCCCCGTGCCTGCGCCAGCACCGCGTCCGCGGTACGGGCAGGAGGGCGCACCCTCGTCCCGCGCCCCGGGGACGCTCGCGCCATCGCGCGCGACGAGCCGGGGCGGCCGGGGCCGCTGCGGAGGACGCGCCGCCGGAACGGCCGGTGGGGCATACTCGGCCGCATGCGCGTGCTCATCATCGCCAACGATGCGCCCTACGGCAGCGAGCGGACCTACAACGCCCTCCGGCTCGCGGGCGTGCTCCTCCAGGTCGAGCCCGACCTGGAGCTGACGCTGTTCCTCCTCGGCGACGCCGTCGCCTGCGCCAAGGCCGGGCAGCAGACGCCGCAGGGCTACTACAACGTCGAGCGGATGCTCATCCCCATCCTGCGCAAGGGGCTCGTGCTGGCGTGCGAGACCTGCCTCGCCGCCCGGGGCCTCGAGGCGAAGGACCTCTCCGAGAAGGTCCGCCCGGCCAAGCTGGGCGAGCTCGGGACGCTGGTGCTCGAGGCGGACCGGGTCCTGACGTTCTGACGCACAATGCCGATGCCAGAGTAATGCCGCTACGCGAGGCCGGTGAGGCGCAGGTGCGCGCTGGGTGACAGCGAACGCAGAACAATCCGGGCCTCTTCTCGTCCGTACGGGAGGAGGCAGATGCGCGAGCAGCTATCGACGCCGAGTGCATGCGGATACTCGCCAGGCACTCTTGTCCCGCATCTTGCCTCCTTCGCGCGGGAAGTCCGGGCGATGGGCTTCACGCGCGTGGAGCTCGCTCTACGGTTGGTGCCGGAGCGTGCAGGGTAGGTAGAAGCGAGCTTCCGCATGCGAGGTCGAACGGCGCCAAGGCCCGATGCGGGTGCGGGGCGGAACGAGCGTGTGTTTCGATCGAACGAGAGCGAGCCCTCGAGATCCGAAGCTCAGCGCGGCGGGAGCGGCGCGTCCGCCCGAAGCATGGACCGGAGTTCGTCATAGGTGAGCCAGATCGGCGTGTCGCCGGCCGCATAGCCGACGATAGAGTACACGGGCAGCGTCACGACGACAGCCTCCGGCCGGAACGTCCACGCGGAGAGATCACCCGCGGCTTTCGCGATCGTCGCCGGGAGATCCCCCGGCTCGACCTCCGCGTATCCGCGGACGGCGCGGAGGACAAGCGCGAGCGCTCGCTCCTTCCCCCCGGGCACGAACCAATCCCGCTCGGCGAGCGGCCGCCCGAGCTGGAGGTCGAAGGAGACCGCGTCCTGAAACGGTAGGGCGTGTGCAGCACCGGTCGGGTACTCGTTGCCGGAGAACACGACTGTCACTACCCGCGGAGTTGCGAGCGGGATCTCAAATGAAACGTCGAGTGAGGTCGGCATCCCTCCGTACTTCGCGTTCTCGACCACGTCGGGGTCGGCCGCGAGCCTCCGGGCCCGATCCTCGAAGGTGCGCGCCTTGCGCTCGAAGAATGCGTCGAACGCGGCCGCACCCGGCGAGGCCTGCGCCATGCTCGGGTACGCGATGTCCACCTCGACGTGGTGCGCTTCGTCGCTCCACTTGATCTCGCGCTTGCGTACGGACGCGGGGAGCACGGCGGCGATGTCGGCGAGCCTGGACAGTCGTTTCCCGTAGTCGCGCCGCAGGCACGCCGCCGCGGACTCGGCGTCCGGGCGCTCGCCGTCTCTCACCTCAAAGCATTCTTTGCGCCCGCCCACCCACATCCGCTGCGCCTTTCGGATGTCGTCCGCCTTCGCGGAGGCGCGCGCCAGCGCCGCCGCGAAAGCATCGGCGACGAGTCGATCGAGGGCGGCCAAGTCCGGCGTCACGCACACGAGCTTCTCGTCGGCGCGGCGCGCCTTCGCACAGTTGAAGCTCGGGGTGGCCGCCGGAGCAGCAGCAGCGGAACCTACCGCAGCGAAGGCACCGGCGGCGAGTACAGATAGCCAGGAGGATCGCATGCGCAGACTTCACCACCGTGCGATTCGCTCGTCCACTCGCCGACCTCGGCCCCGATCCGCGTGGGCCCGCAACGCTGCCACCGACCGACAAGTTGCTCGCGTCTTCTCGACGATGGCCTTCGCGGCGCAGGCCGCCTCTCGGCGCCGCGCCGGGCGCCTGGCTTCCCCGTCAGGTCTCGATCTCGGCCAGCGGGCTCCCCGGCCGGATGGGCGTGTCCACCGGGGCGAGGACCCGGGCGAGGACCCCGCTCGCCGGCGCCCGGATCTCGAAGCTGACCTTCTCGACCATTCCCTCGGCGATGACGTCCCCCTCCTTGACCTTCGCCCCGGGCTCGAAGAACCAGTTGACGACGACGCCCTCCTGCGACTTGTCCTCGCCCCAGACGTCGGGTACCGCCACCCGGACGACGGCCATCGCGCGCTCCGCCGCTCAGCCCGCGAGGGCCCGGGCGGCCTCCGCGATCTTCTCCGCGTTCGGGAAGACGAACCCCTCGAGCGGCCGGCTGTAGGGGATGGGCACGTCCGGCACCGCCAGCCGCCGGATGGGGGCCTTGAGCATCTTCGGGTCGGCCTCCGCCACGGTGGCGGCGATCTCGCCGGAGAGGCCGAAGCTCCGGTAGTCCTCGTCCACCACCAGGAGCCGGCCGGTCTTCCTGACCGAGGCGAGCACCGCCTCGCGGTCGAGCGGGACGAGCGTGCGGAGATCGAGGACCTCCACGGAGAGGCCCTTCTTCTCGAGCTCGGCGGCGGCCTCGAGGGACCGGTGCACCATGAGCCCCAGCGTGACGATGGTGACGTCCTTCCCCTCCCGCTTCACGTCGGCCTTGCCGAACGGGACGGTGTAGGGCTCCTCGGGGACGGGCGTGGCGGCGCCCGCGGGAGACGACATCCAGCCGAGCCCCATCAGCCCCTTGTGGAAGAAGTACATCACCGGGTTGTCGTCGCGGATGGCCTGGATCATGAGCCCCTTGGCGTCGTAGGCGGTGGAGGGCACCACCACCTTGAGCCCGGGGACGTGGGCGAAGAGCCCGTACAGGGACTGGGAGTGCTGCGCGGCGTCGTTGTAGCCCCCGCCGAACGCGGTGGTGAGCACCACCGGCAGGCGCACCGCTCCCCCGGACATGTACGTGTTCTTGGCGAGGTGGTTGTAGATCTGGTCCATGCAGACGCCGAAGAAGTCCACGAACATCAGCTCGACGACGGGCCGCATGCCCTCGGCGGCGGCGCCGGTGGCGGCGCCGATGAAGGCGGTCTCGGAGATGGGGGTGTCGCGGATCCGGTCCGGCCCGTACTTCTGGAGGAGGCCGGTGGTCGAGCCGAAGATGCCGCCGTACGCGCCGACGTCCTCGCCCATCACGAACACCTTCGGGTCGCGCGCCATCTCCTGGTCGATCGCCTCGACGATGGCGCGGCTCATGGTCAGCTTTCGCTCGGTCATGGCGTCACCTCACGCGAACAGGTGGAGAAGCGCGTCCTTCGGCTCCGGGGCCGGGCTCGTGCGCGCGAACTCGAAGGCCGCGTCCAGCTCCTTCTCCACGCCGGCGCGGATCTCCTGGTCCTTGGCCTCGGTGAGGAGCTTCTTGCCCAGGAGCAGCTCCTTCATCTTCGGGATGGGATCCCGCTTGCGGAGCTCCTCCACCTCCCCCTTGGGCCGGTACACCTCGGGGTCGCCCTGGAAGTGGCCCAGGTAGCGGTCGGTCCTCACCTCCATCAGCGTGGGGCCCTCGCCGCGCCGGGCCCGCTCGACGGCCATGCCGGCCGCCTCCCAGATGGCGACGGGATCGTTCACCGGGACGAGCACGCCCGGGATGCCGTAGGCGGCCGCCCGGTCGGCGTTGCTCGGCACCGCGGTGGACGCCGTCTTCGGCACCGAGATGGCCCAGGCGTTGTCCTCGATGACGAAGATCACCCCGAGCTTCCAGAGCGCGGCCAGGTTCAGGCTCTCGTGGAAGGAGCCCTGGTTTCCGGCGCCCTCGCCGGCGAAGGCGGCCGCCACCCAGTCCTTGCCCTGCATCTTCGCCGCGAGCGCCGCGCCGACCGCCGGCGGGAAGCCCGCGCCGATGATGCCGCTGCAGCTGAACTTCGCGGCGGGGTCGAACAGGTGCATGTGCCCGCCCTTCCCCTGCCCGAGGCCGGTCCTCTTGCCGAAGATCTCCGCCGTCATCCGCCCGAGGTCGACGCCCTTGGCGATGGCGATGTGGTGCGGGCGGTGCGGACCGGTCACCGTGTCCTCGCGGCGGAGGTGCGCCACCACGCCCACCGCCACCGGCTCCTGCCCGGCGGCCAGGTGCATCTCGCCGGGCACCGGGCCGTACGAGATGTCGAAGCGCGGCGTCTTCCCCTCCAGGTACGCGTCCACCAGCCGTTCCTCGTACCGCCGGATGAGGAACATGGTCCGGTACATCCACAGGAGCTTCTCGCCGTCGAGCTGCATGCGTGACCTCCTCGGGGTGCCGCGGAGCGGGGAAGGGCCGCGGCGCCACCGGAGCCTGGGCGCGTCGCGGGGGCCGGATCAAGGACCCGACTCTGGCTCGGCTGAAGAGCCGAACCCGGAGGGGGCGCAAACCGCGATTCGGCGGGCGGGCCTGTTAGCGTCCGCCGCCATGGCGACCCCGTCCAGCCGTCTCGACGCGTTCTTCGGCCTCGCCGCGCGCGGCACCACCGTCCGCCGCGAGATCCTGGCCGGCGCGACGACCTTCGTGACCATGGCCTACATCCTCTTCGCGAACCCCGGCATCCTGGCGGGGGCGGCCGGCGGCGAGGGGAAGAAGGCGGCCCTGCTCACCTCCACCGCGCTGGTGGCGGCGCTCGCCACCCTCGCCATGGGGCTCTTCGCGAACCTGCCGCTCGCCATCGCCTCGGGCATGGGCCTGAACGCGGTGGTCGCCTTCCAGCTCGTGGGCGCGCAGCGGCTCGGCTACGCGCAGGCCATGGGCGTGATCGTGGCCGAGGGGATCGCCATCACCGTGCTGGTGGCCACCGGGCTCCGGCAGGCGGTGGCGCGCGCCGTGCCCATGGCCCTGAAGCGCGCCATCGGCATCGGGATCGGGCTCTTCCTCGCCGTCATCGGCTTCGCCAACGCCGGGTTCGTGCGGGCGGGCGGCGGGCTCCTCACCCTGGGCGCGGTGCGGACCTTCCCGGTGATCCTCTTCGCGGCGACGCTCCTCTTCACGGCCTGGCTCCTGGCTCGCGGCGTCCGCGGCGCGCTCCTCCTCGGCATCGCCGCCTCCACGGGGGTGGCCGTGGTGGCGAAGGCGGGCCTCGGCGGCGCCGGGTTCGGGCCCGGCGTCGCGAGCCTCCCCGTCTCGATGTTCTCCACCCCGGACTTCTCGCTGGTGGGGTCGTTCGACTTCTCCTTCGTCGCCGCGCTCGGCCCGCTCGGCGCCTCGCTGGCCGTCTTCTCCATCATGCTCTCCGACTTCTTCGACACGGTCGGGACGGTGGTGGCGGTCGGCCAGGAGGCGCGGTACCTCGACGCCCGGGGCGACTTCCCCCGGCCCGGCGCGGTCCTGCTGGTGGACTCGCTCGCCGCGGTGGCGGGCGGCGCGGCCGGGGCCAGCTCCGCCACCACCTACATCGAGAGCGCCGCGGGCGCGGCGGCCGGGGGACGGACCGGGCTCACCTCGGTCGTGACCGGGCTCCTCTTCGCCCTCTGCCTCTTCGTCTCGCCGCTCGCCGGGGTGGTGCCCCCGCAGGCCACGGGCGCCGTGCTGGTGCTGGTCGGCTTCCTGATGATGCGCGAGGTCGGGTCCCTGCCCTGGGAGGACGCCACCGAGGCGATCCCGGCCTTCCTCACCTTCACGGTGATGCCCTTCACCTACTCGATCACGAACGGCATCGGCGCCGGGTTCGTCTCCCACGTGGTGCTGAAGCTCCTGCGCGGGCGGATCCGCGAGGTGCACCCGCTCATGATGGGGGCGGCGGTGGCCTTCGTGGTCTACTTCGCGGTGGGGGCGCCCTAGACGTCAGGCGTCCCGCGGCACCGCGATCATGCGTTCGAGCGCGCGCCGCGCGCCCGCGGCCACGTCGGGGGGCACCACGATCTCGTGCTTCCCGCGCTGGAGGGCGTCGCGGACCATGACCAGGTCGACCATCTTCATGTACGGACAGTGCATGCGGCACCCGATGCAACCGTCCGCGATGACGAACTCCTTCTCGGGCCAGCGGCGCTTCATCTGGTAGACGATGCCGTGCTCGGTCGCCACGATGAAGGTCCGGGCCTCCCGGTGCTTCTCGACCGCCGAGATCATGGCGGTGGTGGAGCACACCTCGTCGGCCATCTCCAGCACGTCGGCCCGGCACTCCGGGTGGGCGATGATGACCGCCTCGGGCCGGTCGCGCTTCACCCGGTCCACGTTGGCGGCCCGCAGGACGTCGTGCACCGGACAGGCGCCGTCGTAGACCACGACCTCCTTCTCCGGCACCTTGGACTTCACCCAGTTGCCCAGGTTCCTGTCCGGGGTGAACAGGATCTTCTTCTGCGGGAGGGACCGGACCACGCTGGCGGCGTTGGCGCTGGTGCAGCAGATGTCCGAGAGCGCCTTCACCTCGGCGCTCGAGTTCACGTAGGTGACCACCGCGTGGTCGGGGTAGCGCGCCTTCCAGTCCTCGAGCGACTCGGCGGTGATGGAGTCCGCCAGCGAGCAGCCCGCCGACAGGTTGGGCAGGAGCACCCGCTTCTCCGGGGCGAGCACCTTGGCCGACTCCGCCATGAAGTGGACGCCGCAGAAGACGATGGTGGACTGGGGGACCTTCTGGCCGGTGATGGCGAGCTGGAGCGAGTCGCCCACCTGGTCGGCGATCTTCTGGATCTCCGGCAGCTGGTAGTTGTGGGCCAGGATGACCGCGTCCTTCTCCCTGGCCAGGGCGCGGATCTCCCGCTCGAGCTCGGTCACCTCGGCGGCGCCGAGGTCGCTCCCGGCCTCGGGGTTCGCGACCGGATCGTGCATGGGGTAGACGGGCAGGGTCATGCTTTCACCCGGGCGCCGCGCGCGGGCCGGATCTCGGCCGTGCCGGCGGGGAAGAGGCGCCAGAACTCCCGGCGCACGAGGCCGACCAGCGTGGCCGACTTGGAGAAGCCGTGGTAGCGGGCCACGGCCTCGAGCATGGCCACGTCCTCGTCGGTGGCGGAGAAGCTGCGGACCTTCGCGGTCCGGCCGGGGCTTCGGGGGGCCATGAACTTTTATATAACTCCTGTGGAACGGAGGATAGCGGGCCACGGCCCCCGGCGCAAGCCCTCCAGGTCTCCTCTCCCGCCTCCCCGGTCCCCCTCCCCCTCCGCCGGATCCCGGCCCCCTTGCGAGCCGGCCCGCCGAGGGG
>DATIUR010000358.1:0-9199 GCA_035466675.1 Anaeromyxobacteraceae bacterium
CGAGCCGGTGGGCCGAGCGGTCCGGCGGCGCGACCGCGGCCGGCTCGGCGGGCTCGTCCGCGTCGAAGGCGCCGAGGACGGCGGCCGCCCCCAGCGCGAGCGCGCCACCAGCGGCCAGCGTCGCGAGCGCGGCGAGCGGGCGCCGGCCCTTCCGGGTGCGCCGCGGAACCTCCAGCGACTGCGTGCCCGGCGCGGTGCCGTCGATGCGGCCGGGCGCCACCCAGAGGCTGGCCAGCCGGGCCGGCCGGCGCTCGACCGCCTCCTCGTCGAGCGCGAGGTCGGCGCCGTCCGAGGCGCCCTGCCCGAGCGCCTGGCGCCGCGCGACCTCGAACGGATCGGCCTCCGGCGCCGGCACAGGCGCGGGCGCTCCCGACGACCCGAGCACCAGGGCCACCTGGCCGCAGGTCTGGCACTGGGCCGCGCCAGGTGCATCGGCGCGCCCCGGAGCGCCACAGAGATCGCACACGAAGGTGACCGGTGCCATGGTCCCCGCTCCTCCCAGATCCTGTCGGCCGAACCCGCCCGGATCTTCACGCGCCGGCCGCGCAGGGTCAACGCGCACATCGGTCCAGGCGCACCTACCGCGGCGCCGTTCCTGCGTCCGATATCGCGGCGCAGGCCGCTCCTCAGGGCTTCGGCCAGCGCGAGAGCGCCTGGGTGGCGCCCCCCCGGAGCGTGTCGGCGGCGCGCGCCGCACGCAGGATCGCGCCCGCATCCCGGCCGGCCGCCTGCGCGGCGCGGGCGCGGCC
The DNA here is from genome assembly GCA_035466675.1 of Anaeromyxobacteraceae bacterium. Lineage (GTDB taxonomy): Bacteria > Myxococcota > Myxococcia > Myxococcales > Anaeromyxobacteraceae > Anaeromyxobacter. Next base: position 750 of record DATIUR010000358.1, read on the forward strand.
GACGAGGAGGCCGGCCAGCGCCTCCGGATCGGGATCGTCGAGGGCCTCGACGCTCTCGCCCCGTACGAAGGCGACGATCTCCGCCTCCGAGGCCTGGACGACCCCGGCGGCCGTCGCGATCCGGTGCGCCAGCTTCCCGTCGCCGCGCCGGGCCGCCTCGCCCGCCAGGGCGGCCCCCAGCCCGCGGGGGATCATGGCCAGCGCGTCGCCCGGCGCCTTCGCCGCGAGCGCCACGGCCTTCTCCGGGTCCTTCGCGGCCGCCACCAGGATCCGGGCCATCTCCCGGCTGCGCACGTCCGGGATCTCGTCCACCGCCGCCGCGGGGGGCGGCTCCGTCCCGAGCACCGTGGCCGCGCGCGCCGCGAAGAGGGTGGCGAGCCAGGGCTCCCGGAGGCCGTCCCGCACCGACTTCACCCACCGGTCGGGCGGGCGCGACGGGGAGGGCTCGAGCCGGGCCAGCTGCCCGTAGAGGATGGCGTGATCCCACCGGCTCGGGTCCTTCTCGAGCCTCTTCGACACGAGCGACAGCGCGTCGCCGACCCGCCCGGCCCGGACCAGCGCCAGCGCCCACAGGGAGAGGAGGCCTTCGGCCGCCTCCGGGGCGGTGCGCGCCAGCGCCTCGAACTCGCGTCCCGCATCCGCCGGCCGGCCGGCGGAGAGGTAGGCCCAGGCGAGCCCGCGGTGCGCGTTGGCGTCGCCCGGGAATCGGCGCACCAGCGTCTCGAACGCCGGCACGGCGACCGGGACCGGCTCCAGCCGGGCCCGGAGGTAGCCGGCCAGCGGCGAGTCGGGCTCCCGCGCGGCCCGCTCGCGGAACGCCCGCATCGCCTCCTCCCGCCGGCCGGTGGCGAGGAGGAAGAAGGCGAGCTGGCGCTGCACGTCGGCCTCCCCCGGGAAGGCGGCCGCCGCCTCGCGCGCGGCCGCGAGCGCCTCCTCCGGCCCCCTGGCCCAGTTCGCGAGCGAGATGCGGCGCAGGTGCGCCTCGGGCACGTCCGGGCTCGCCCTGGCCACGCGCGCCGCCAGCTCGGCCGCCTCGCCCACGCGTCCCTCCCAGCCCAGCGCCTCGAGCGAGCTGCGCCACCCGCCCTCGAGCACGTCGGCCTTCCAGTGGGTGACGTGGTCCTGGGACGACCCCATCTCGATGGTGGCCGGCGCGGTGCGGAACGCGTACTGGACGTCGTCGCGCACGGCGAACGGCCGGCCGGCGTAGAGGGTGGTGGTGGGGGGCCGGGCGGGCCCGGCCTTGCCCTTGGCCACGTAGACCACCGGGTCGACGTAGAGCGGGGCCGCGCCGAGCGGGTTGTAGACCACGAGGTCGGTCCAGCTCGGGACGTCGACCACCAGCTCCTCGATCGCGCGTCCGTCCGGGGCGGTGGTGCGCAGCCGCTGCTTCCCCACCGGGATCCGCGCCGTCCGGCGCGCCCCGGGGGCGAGGTGGGTGGTCCCGCCGGGCGCCTCGACGGCGACCTGCACGTCGAGCCCGTTCAGGAGGACCACCTCCGCCTCGGTCCCGCCCCGCCAGACGGCGAAGCCGATGGCGGCGGCTCCCGCCAGCGCCGCCACCGCGGCGATCCGCCGCCAGGCGCGCATCCCCCGGGAGAGCGGGATCTCGCCCAGGAAGGTGTACTGGTTCCCCTGCGACCAGAGCACGTACTGCGCGATGGGCCAGATCGGGAGGAAGAGCAGCGTGAAGAAGAGCGTCCCCACGTAGGAGCCGTCCGGCGCGACGTCGCTCTTCCCGTAGATGCGGGAGCCGATCCCGTTCAGCGTGTGGAGCGAGGGCGCCTTGGCGACCGGGACGGCGAAGAGCCGCCGGCGGGCCAGGATCGCGTCGATGGCCCGCGCCTCGATGGCGCCGCGCTTCCCCTTCCGGCGCCGCTCCAGGGCGGCGGCCAGCTTGCGCGCGTCGCCGGCCGCGATGGCGGCGGCCACGTCCCGGTCGGAGGCGAACTGGTTGAGCTCCGGGCACGCCTGGAGCCAGCCGCGGGGGTCCGTCGAGTCGTTCATGGCGAGAGGATACCCGCCGGCCGCGGAGCACCGGAAGTGTGGGCGATCGTGGAACCTTGCCCCACCGGCCCGGGAACGGTTAAAGAACGGCCCTCCATGCTGTCCCAGGACGTCCTCAGGAAGCTCGAGGTCATCGAGCAGAGGTTCGAGGAGCTCACCGCGCAGCTCTCCGACCCGGCCGTGGCCTCGAGCGGCGAGCGGTTCCGGAAGGTCTCGAAGGAGCGCGCCTCCCTCGAGCCGACGGTGAACGCGCTGCGCGCCTACCGCAAGCTCCTCCAGGACCTCGCGGACAACGAGTCCCTGCTGGCCGAGAAGGACGCCGACCTCCGCGAGATGGCCCGGGAGGAGCTGGCCCTGCTCCGGCCGCGGCTCGAGCCGGCCGAGGAGGCGCTCAAGCTCTTCCTGGTGCCGAGGGATCCCAACGACGACAAGGACGTCATCCTGGAGGTCCGCGCCGGGGCGGGCGGCGACGAGGCCGGCCTGTTCGCGGCGGAGCTGCTCCGCCTGTACCTGCGCCACGCCGAGCGGCGCGGCTGGAAGGCGGAGATCGCCGACACCTCGCCCGGCAACGTGGGCGGCCTCAAGGAGGCGGTGGTCAACATCTCCGGCGACTCGGTCTACTCCAGCCTCAAGTACGAGTCGGGCGTGCACCGGGTGCAGCGGGTGCCGGCCACCGAGGCCCAGGGGCGGATCCACACCTCCACCGTGACCGTGGCGGTGATGCCCGAGGCGGAGGACATCGACATCCAGGTGAACCCCGCCGACGTGGAGATGGACGTCTTCCGCTCCACCGGCTCGGGCGGCCAGAGCGTGAACACCACCGACTCGGCGGTGCGCCTCACCCACAAGCCCACCGGCCTGGTGGTGAAGTGCCAGCAGGAGAAGAGCCAGCTCAAGAACCGGTCGATGGCCATGAAGATGCTGCGGGCCCGGCTCTACGAGATGGAGATGGAGAGGCAGCGCTCCGCCCGCGACGCCGCCCGCAAGAGCCAGGTGGGGACCGGCGACCGCTCCGAGAAGATCCGCACCTACAACTTCCCCCAGGACCGGCTCACCGACCACCGGATCAACTACACGCGCCACAACCTCCCCGCCGTGATGGACGGCGACATCCAGGACCTCATCGAGGCCTGCCGGACCTTCTTCGCGGCCCAGGCCCTGCGCGAGGCCGCGCGCGCCGAGGAGCCGGGGGAGAAGCGGACCTAGGGCGCGTGCCGACCGGACCCTGGACGCCCCTGCGCCTCGTCGCCTGGACGCAGGAGTTCTTCGCCCGGAAGGGCGTGGACGCGCCCCGCCTCGCCGCGGAGCTGCTCCTCGCGCACGCCCTCGGCTGCGACCGGGTGAAGCTCTACCTCGACTTCGACAAGCCGCTCGGCGAGGCGGAGCTCTCCGCCTTCCGCGACCTGGTGCGCAGGCGCGCCGAGGGCGAGCCCACCGCCTACCTGACCGGGCGGCGCGAGTTCTTCGGCCGCGCCTTCCGGGTGGACCCGCGCGTGCTGGTGCCGCGCCCGGAGACGGAGGTCGTGGCGGAGGCGGCGCTGGCGGCGCTGCCCGAGGGGGGACGGGCGCTCGACCTGTGCACCGGGTCGGGCGTGCTGGCGGTGACGCTGGCCCTGGAGCGGCGGGCCCGGGTGGTGGCCACCGACCTCTCCCCCGGCGCGCTCGAGCTGGCCCGCGAGAACGCGCGGTCCCTCGGGGCCGAGGTGACCTTCCTGGGGGGCGACCTGGACGGCCCGGTCGAGCCCGGCCGGACCTTCGACCTCGTGGTCTCGAACCCCCCGTACGTCCCCTCCGGCGAGATCGACGGCCTCGCCCGCGAGGTGCGGCGGGAGCCGCGCCTGGCGCTCGACGGCGGGCCCGACGGGCTGGCGCTCGCCCGGCGCATCGTGGCCCTCGCGCCCGCGCGCCTCGCGCCCGGCGGGACGCTCGTGCTCGAGATGCACGAGACCCACCGGGAGGCGCTCCCCCGGCTCTGCCTGGAGGCCGGCTTCGTGCGGGCCGAGGCCCGGGCGGACCTGGCCGGGCTGCCGCGCCTCGTCGTCGCCGCCATGGCCGGCGGGCCGGCCGGAGCGTAGAATGCCGCGCCTCACCGGAACCTGATCCATGGACAAGATCGTCGTCGAGGGGGGCGGCCCGCTGAAGGGCAGCGTGCGCGTCTCCGGGGCCAAGAACGCGGCCCTCCCCGCCATCGCCGCGGCCCTGCTGGCCGAGGGCGATCACGTGGTGCGCAACGTGCCGGACCTGGCCGACGTGCGGACCATGGGCCGGCTGCTCGCCAACATGGGGTGCACGGTGGAGCGGGGGGCGGACCGGCACGTCCAGCACGTGCGCGTCCCCGCGGAGGTGAAGGCCGAGGCGCCCTACGAGCTGGTCAAGACCATGCGGGCGAGCGTGGTGGTGCTGGGCCCGCTGGTGGCGCGCTTCGGCCGGGCCCGCGTCTCCCTGCCGGGCGGCTGCGCCATCGGGGCGCGCCCCATCGACCAGCACCTGAAGGGCCTCGCCGCGCTGGGCGCCGAGATCCGGCTGGAGCACGGCTACGTCGAGGCCCGGGTGCCGCGCGGGCGGCTCCGCGGAGCCACCTTCACCTTCGACGGCCAGACCGTCACCGGCACCGAGAACGTGATGATGGCGGCGGCGCTGGCCGAGGGCCGGACCGTGCTCCGCAACTGCGCCCGCGAGCCGGAGGTGACGGACCTGGCGGCGGCGCTCCGGCGGATGGGGGCGCGCATCGAGGGGGCGGGGCAGGACGAGATCCGGATCGAGGGCGTCGATCGCCTCCGGCCGCTCGACCACGCCGTCATCCCGGACCGGATCGAGGCGGGCACCTTCCTGGTGGCCGGCGCGCTGCCGGGATGCGACGTCACCGTGACCGGCTGCGCCCCCCCGGACCTGGAGGCCCTGGTGGAGAAGCTGCGCGCCGCCGGCGCCGAGGTGGGCGAGGTGGCGGGCGGGCTCCGGGTGCGGGGGGCGGCGCGGCCCCGGCCCGCCGACGTGCGGACCGCTCCGCACCCGGGCTTCCCCACCGACATGCAGGCGCAGGTGATGGTGCTGCTCTGCCTGGCCGACGGCTCGTCCCGGATCACCGAGACCGTGTTCGAGAACCGGTTCATGCACGTGCAGGAGCTCCTGCGGCTCGGGGCCGACATCACCGTGGAGGGCAAGACCGCGGTGGTGCGCGGCGTGCCGGCGCTCTCCGGGGCGCCCGTCATGGCGAGCGACCTGCGCGCCTCGGCCGCGCTGGTGCTGGCGGGCCTGGCCGCCCGCGGGACCACCGAGATCCTGCGCGTCTACCACCTCGATCGCGGGTACGAGCGGATCGAGGAGAAGCTCGCCCCCCTGGGCGCGCGCATCGCGCGGGTGAAGGCGTGAGCGAGCTCCTCACGGTGGCGCTGCCCAAGGGCCGGCTCCTGGCGGAGTCGTCGGCCATCTTCGAGCGGGCGGTGGGCGTCTCGCCGCGCGCGCTCCTGGAGGGGACGCGCCGGCTGGCCGCCGAGGTGCCGAAGGTCGGCCTGCGCTTCATCTCCATCCGCGCCGGGGACGTGGCGAGCTACGTCGAGCACGGGGCGGCCGCGGCAGGCGTGGTCGGCCTCGACGTCCTGCGCGAGGAGCCGCGCGACCTGTACGAGCCGCTCGACCTCGGGATCGGCCGGTGCTCGGTGGTGGTGGCCCGCCCGGAGGGTGCGCCTCCCCTCCCCCGCGGCGTCGCCCCCCGCGTCGCCACCAAGTACGTGAACCTGGCCGCCCGCCACTTCGCCGCCAAGGGCATCCCGGCCGAGATCATCGCCCTGCACGGCTCCATCGAGGTGGCCCCCTCGCTCGGCCTCGCCGACGCCATCGTGGACGTGACCGAGACCGGCGAGACGCTCCGCGCCAACGGGCTCGTGGTCGAGGAGACGGTCCTGGAGGTCACGGCGCGCCTGGTGGTGAACCGGGTGGCCCTGAAGCTCCATCCCGAGCGGATGCGCCGGCTGGTGGCGGCGCTCCGGGGAGCCTGCGTGGACCGGCCCCGGCCGGTTGCCCGTTGATCGCGGCGTGCGCTTCTGACTACCATTGAGGTCCCGATAGCCGGCATCCGCTTGAGCCTTCCCACCCCGAACCCGTCTTGAACCGGTCCCGAAGGAGGACCTTGCTCGTCATGGATTGCCCGCGGTGCAGCGTCGAGGTCGCCGAGATCTCCCACGAGAAGGGCATCCTGCAGCGATGCGCGGAGTGCGGCGGCATGTGGATCGACGTCGCCGACCTGAACAAGATGCTGCTCCACGCCAACCTCCCGGCGCTGTCGGCGCTGGGCGGCTGGGTGAACACGGACGAGATCGCGGGGATGTGCCCGTCCTGCCAGGTGGACCTGGTGGTGGTGGAGGGCGGCGAGAAGCGCTCGCTCCACTACGACACCTGCGAGTCGTGCGGCGGGATCTGGATCGAGCCGATGGACGACGAGGTCCCGGAGTCGATCACCTGGGAGCAGGCCACCGGCCGCATCGTCGACTTCTTCCGGCGGTTCGGGAAGAAGAGCCAGCCCGCGCGCTAGCGGGTACCGCGGGCGGTCTGCCGCCCCTCCCGGACCTCGCGCTCCGCCCGGCGGGCCAGGTCGGCCACGCTGCGCGCGTTCTCGACCGCCCGCGCCAGCGCGGTCGCCTCCCGCGACCAGAGCGCGTACTCGGCCAGGGCGGCGGCGCCGGCCGCGTCGGCGGCCTCGCGGGGGCGATCGAGCGCGTCGCCGCTCCTGCAGCGCGGGCACCCCTTGCGCCTCGCGAACTCGGAGCCCCGGGCCGTCATGCCGCAGGCCGGGCAGGTGACCACCACCGGGGCCAGGTGGGTGAGGATGGTCCCCTCGCGGACGGCGTGCTGGAGGGCGGCGGCGTCGAGCGTCCCCGCCTCGTCGCGCGCGCGCGCGGCCTGCGCGGTGACGTACACCTCCAGCCGGCCCAGGATCCCGTCCACCTCCTCGTCGATCGCGCCGCGGATCCGCGCCGCCCGGCGGGCGGGCGTCTCGCCGAGGAGGAGCGCCACCAGGGCCGCGGCGACGAAGAAGGCCGCGCCGCCCAGGGCGCCCGCGAGGACGGTCACCGGGATGGCCGCGGCGGCGGCCAGGGCCAGGAGGACGATCCGCTGCGGCGGGGCCCCGGCCGGCACGGCGAGCAGGTCGCCGCCGGGAGGAGGCGCGACGCCCTGCGGGCCGAGGGCCTTCACCGCCTCGGTACGCACCCGCCGCAGCCGCTCCTGGGCGGCCTCGATCGAACGGGCGTGCTCCGAGGGCTTCATGGCCTCGCTCCGGCGGGAGCGATCCAGTATCGGCACCGGCCGCGGCTTCGTCAGCCTCCCGGCCGGGGTGGGTGCGCGACGGGTGCGGGGGCGATGTGCGACGACCGCTCCCGGGTCGCCGATCACCACATCCGGTCGTCGCGCCACGGATGGGCGGTGTTGGAGTACCCGCGGATCTCCCAGTAGCCGCGCCGGTCCCGGGTGAGCAGCTCGATCCGGGTGAGCCACTTCGCGCCCTTCCAGGCCCACAGCTGCGGCGCCACCAGGCGCACGGGGCCGCCCCGCTCGGCCGGGAGGGGCTCGCCCTCCACCGCGTGCGCCACGAGGACGTCGGGCTTGAGCGCCTCCTCGAGCGGGAGGTTGGCCGAGTAGCCGTCGGCGGCGTGGGCCATGAGGTGCGTGGCCGCCTCGGCGGGGCGCGCGAGCGCGATCACGGTCTCGAGCCGCACGCCGCGGAAGGCGAGGTCGAGCACCGACCAGCCGGTCACGCAGTGGAAGTCGGAGCGCTCGTCCACCTGCGGCAGCGCCAGCAGGTCGTCGAGGGAGAGGGCGAGCGGCTCCTCGACGGCGCCGTCCACCGCGAGCCGCCAGCGCGCGCGGTCCACGGCGGGCGTGTCGCCGATGTCGAGCACCGGCCACTCCGCCCTCGCGAGCTCGTTCTGGCCCGGCGGCATGCGCGGCATGCCGTGCCGGTTGGGCGGGCCCTCGCCCAGGGGGCTCGGGTCGGAGAGCGACGGGGTGGCCCGCATCCGGGCGCCGAACCGGTCGCGCAGGCGGGCCAGGTCGCCCTCCAGGCGGGCGAGCCGGGCGGCGAGGTCGGGCGAGGCGGGCACGTTCGGGGAGCTAAGGAGCGCCCGGCCGGCCCGCAACCCCGGGGACGGGGGGACGTTCTCCTTGACTCACGAAGGGCTTCCCGGCAGAAGATCGGCCGTCTCGCGGGAATAGCTCAGTTGGTAGAGCATCAGCTTCCCAAGCTGAGGGTCGCGGGTTCGACCCCCGTCTCGCGCTCCAGTGATTCCGGAGGCCCGGCGCGCGCGCAGCGAGTCGGGCCTTCGGCGTTCCGGGCCCCCGGCAGAGATCCGCGCGACCTCCACCGCCCCCCTGGCCCGGATGCGCGGGGACGCCGAAGATCCCGGCCTCCGTGAGCGCTCGTGCCGTTCCGCTGCTCGTGTGTCTGCTGC
>DATIUR010000359.1:0-19280 GCA_035466675.1 Anaeromyxobacteraceae bacterium
GAACTGGTCGATCTTCTGGAAGACGATGGCTTCGTCGAAGCCGTAGGGCTCGGCCGTGTAGAGCACCGGGTCCGTGTTGTGCGGATCGGCCGCCGGATCGGGGGGAGACGTGTCGCCGGGCAGCTTCTGCTTCACGTAGTAGCCCAGCGGGAACTGGAAGCTCGCCTCCTGCCTGTTGCGCGTGTAGGTCCCGCTCGCCGTCACCTGCGGAAGGTACCCAGCCCAGGCCTGGTCCGAGGCCGTCTCGGCCTGGCGCAGCCGGGCGCGGGCGACCTTGAGGTCGAGGTTGGCGCGGAGGGCCTGGTCGAGCGCCTCGTCGAGCCCCAGCGTCGGCCCCGCCATCCGGTAGAGCCGCTCCTCGTCGACCGAGACCGACACCGCCCGTGCCGGCGACTCCGCGGCGGCGGGCGCGGCCGGCTCCGCCGCGGGCCGGGGGCCGGCGCCCGCCCCGGCCTGCGCGGGGGACGTGCCCTCGACCTGCCCGGAGGCGAGCGCCAGCAGCACGAGACCGATGGACGTCATGGTTCCTCCTCGCGATCCGACGGGTGCCCCATGTACACCAGCGCCGGGCCGCCCGCTCGCGAAACCGTACCGGCGGGCGCCCTCAGGGAGTCCCGCCCAGATACTCGATCTCGGCCTCGATGTCCTTGCGGTCCTCGGCGTCCGGCCGGGCCGCCAGGTAGGCCTTGAAGCTCTGGATGGCGAGCCGCCGCTCGCCGCGCTGCTTGTGATGGTACCCGAGGTAGTAGTGGGGCATCGGGTTCTTCGGGTCTTCCCGCGTCGCCCGCTCGTACCAGGGCGCCGCCGCGCGCAGGCCCTTCTCGGCCTGCACCGACCGTCCGATACGGTAGTAGAGCTGGGGCGCGGCGGAGGGGTCGGCGCGCGCCGCCTCGCGGTAGATCCGGATGGCCTCGGCGTACTTCTTCTGCTCGTGCCTGCAGTCGGCGAGCGCGATCCGGATCCGGGCGATCTTGGGGGCCAGCGCCGCCGCGCGCTCGAAGGAGGGGACCGCCAGGTCGCACCGGCCGGCCGCCACGTGGAGGGCGCCGAGCCGCTCGTGCGGCTCGAAGAGCTTGGGATCGGCCTCGGCGGCGGCCTGGTAGGCCTCCGCCGCCTCGGGAAGGTCGCCGGCGCGCTCCAGGGCCGTCCCCAGCCACAGGGAGTTCCGGGCGTCCTTCGGGGAGAGCTCCACCGCGCGGCGGAGGCTGCCGACGGCGGAGCGCGCATCGCCCTTCTCCAGGAGCGCGCGGCCGAGCCAGTGCTGGCCCTCGGCCAGATCGGGGGCGAGGCTCGTCCCGGCCCGCAGGTCGCTCAGCGCGCCGTCCGCGTCGCCGCGCTCGAGGCGCACGGCGCCGAGCCGGATGCGCGCCGTCGCGCTCCGGGCGTCGAGGGAGACCGCCGTCCGGAAGGCCTTCTCGGCGGCCTCCAGCTCTCCCGCCCTCCACACCAGCGTGGCCAGGGCCGCCTGGGCCTCGGCGCCGCGCGGGTCGAGCGACACCGAGCGCTCGAGGTGGCCCCGGGCGGCCTCGTCGCGGCCCCGGGCCAGCTCCACCTTGCCCATGCCCAGCTCGGCCGGCGCGTTGTCGGGATCGAGCGCCAGGGCGAGGCGGTAGCCCTTCTCGGCGCCCGCGGCGTCGCCCTTCACCAGGAGGAGATCGGCCAGGGCCGCCTGCGCCTCGGACTGGCGGGGAGCCTTCTCCGCGGCGGCCCGGAGCTCCGGCTCCGCCCGGGCGACCTCGCCCCGGTCGAGCAGGAGACGCCCGAGCGAGAGGCGAGGCTCCCACGCGCCCGGCGCCCGCCCGGCGGCGTCCTGGAACGCCTTCTCGGCCTCGGCCTGCTTCCCGGTGGCCACGAGCACGAGCCCCCGGGCGTGGAGGAGGCGGGGATCCCCCGGCGACCGGTCCAGCGCCGCGTCGGCCAGATTCACCGCGTCGAGGGCCCGACCGGACCGGACCAGGGCCACGATGCGCGCCTCGGCGGCGCCGGGCAGCCCGGCCACGTCGGCGCCGAGCGGCTCGAGGACGGCCACCGCGCCCGCGGCGTCTCCCCGGCGGAGGCGGAGCTGCGCCAGCGCGACGCGGCCCTCCACGAAGCGCCCGTCCGCGGCGAGGGCATCCTGGTACCGGCGGTCGGCCTCCTCCAGCCCCGAGGCCCGCCGGGCCAGGAGGTCGGCCTCGAGCGCGATGGCCCGGGCCTTCTCCATCGGCGCGAGCGCGCCGGCCGACTCCGGCGCGAGCAGCTCGGCGAGCCGGCCCCGCGCTCCCTCGTCGCCGTCGGCCACGGCCATCGCCGCCAGCTCGAGCCGGGAGGGGGGATGGGCGGGCTCGAGGCCGATGGCCTTCTCGAAGGCGGCCCGCGCCGCCGCGGCGTCGCCCCGCGACCTCGCGGTCAGGCCCAGCCCGTGGGCCGCGCGGGCCGATGAGGGTGCCGCGGCGAGCGACCGCTCGAAGAAGGTCGCCGCCCGGGCCGCGTCCCCCCGATCCAGGGCGGAGCGCGCGATGACGGAGAGGACGTCCGGGTCCGGCTTGCCCTTCGAGGCCGCGCGCTCGAGCTCGCCCTCCGCCACGCGCGGGTCGGCCGCGCCCAGGGCCAGCGCGGCCGCCAGGGCCTGCGTCTCCCCGGCGTGCTTCTCGGCGAGCAGCGTGGCGTGCGCCCTGGCCCGCTCGACCGCCCCGGCCGGCGCGCCGTGCTGCCGCTCCAGGGACGACGCCGCCAGGACGTAGGCGGCGAGAGACCAGGGGTCGCGCGGCGCCGCCTCCACCGCCTTCGTGGCGGCGGCGAGCGCCTCGCGATCGCCGGCGTAGGTGCCCTTGCCGAGCGCGGCGCGCGCCTGGGCCACGAGCGGCGCCGCGCGGGCGGCGTTCCCCAGGCCGGGGATCCCCGGGAGCCCGGGCAGGGCGGGCAGCCCGGGTAGACCGCCCAGGAAGACCCAGGCCGCCGCGCCGCCTCCCGCGAGGAGGACGAGGAGCACGCCCACGGTGAGACCGCGGCGCCCCCGCCGCGCCCGCGCCTTCTTCGGCTTCTCCGGGGCCGGCCCGACCACGGGGGCGGGCGCGCGCGCCGCCGGGCCTGCCGCGGCGCGCTTCACCGCCTCGGAGAAGGCGGGGATCGACGCGATGGGAGCCCAGGTCGCCCCGTCGTCGCCGGAGACGTCCTCGTTGCCGAGCAGCTCCGACCGCTCGAGCATGGCCGACACCTCGGCGATCGGATACGGGCCGAAGACCTTCCCCGACCTGCGGCGGACCCGGTACGCGGAGACGCGCGCCGGCGGCTTGGCCTTCTTCTCCTCGCCGAAGAGCGCCTCCAGCTCCTCCTGGTCCGACCTGGAGGCGCCCGAGGGACCGGGCGGGGCGGCGGGAGCCTGCGCGCGCGCCACCGGGGGCGGGGCGGGCGCCTTCGGGGGGGGCTTCGCCGCAGGCGCCGCGGCGAGGTCCACCTCCCCGAAGTCGAGCGGAGCGGCGGGAGCCGGAGGCGGCGCGGCGGGCTCCTCGAAGACGTCGGCTTCCGCGGGCGGGGGGGGCTCGAACGCGCCGTGCGCGTCCGGCGCGCCGGCCTCCGAAGGCCTTCCGGCGAACGACGGCTCCTCGAGCGCCGGGAACGGGTGCGCGTCGGAGGCCGCGGACGGTGGGGGCGCGAAGACCGGTGGCGGCGGCGGGGCGATCACCGCAGGCGGCGGCGGGGGGGCGATCACCGCCCGCGGCGGCGGCGGCGGGGCGATCACCGCAGGCGGAGGGGCGCCTCCTGCCGCAGGCGCCGGCAGCGGGATGGCACCGCTCACCTCCTCCGGCTCGGCGTCGGCCGGAGCGCCGGCGGGGACCGGAGCGGCGGCCGGGGCCGGAAGCGGCACGGACTCGTCGGGGGAGGGCGCGCCAGGGGCCTCCGCGGGCCCGGGAAGGGGCACCGCCTCGGCGGCGTCCGGGGCGGGCCTGCGCACCGGGAACGCCTGCTGGCACTTGGGGCAGCGGACCTTGGCGCCGGAAGCCGGCACCCTCCGGTCGTCCACGTTGTACTGGGCCCGGCAGTGCGGGCAGGCGACCCTCATTCGTCCCGTCTCCCAGGGGCAGGAATTCCCGAGGGCATCCGCGAGGCTACCATCCGCCCCTCGCCCCGTTCAAGGCGCGCTCGACCCCCCGGCGTGCGCGCCGGGGCCGTGGTAAACGAGGGCGATGGCGGAGCTCTCGGCCCTCATCCGGGATCGTCTCAAGGCCTGGACCTTCGAGCTGGGGGGCCCGGGCACGCGCGCGCGCCTGGAGAAGCTGACCCCGCCCCGCAACGAGTTCGGCGTCGATCCGTACGGCTTCGACGTCGACTTCACCCTGGCGGCGGTGGCGCCGCTCCTGTGGCTCTACCGGAACTACTTCCGCGTGCAGCTTCACGGCGAGGAGAACGTCCCCGGCGAGGGGCGGGTGGTGCTCGTCTCGAACCACTCCGGGCAGCTCCCCTTCGACGCCGCGATGATCGAGGTGGGCCTGCTCATGGACAAGGACCCGCCGCGCGCGGTCCGGGCCCTGGTGGAGAAGTGGGTCCCCACCCTGCCGTTCGTCTCCACCTTCATGGCGCGGTGCGGGCAGATCGTGGGCACCCCCGAGAACTGCCGCCGCCTGCTCGCCGCCGACGAGGCCATCCTGGTGTTCCCGGAGGGAGTGAGGGGCCTCAACAAGCCCTTCCGCGAGCGGTACCGCCTGAAGGCGTTCGGGGTGGGCTTCCTCCGGCTGGCCCTGGAGTCGAACGCCCCGGTGGTGCCGGTGGGGGTGGTGGGGGCGGAGGAGCAGGCGCCGCAGCTCTTCGACCTGAAGCCGCTCGCCCGGCTGCTCGACTTCCCGTCCTTTCCCATCACGCCCACCCTCCTGCCCATCCCGCTCCCCACGCGCTACCACATCCACTTCGGCGAGCCGATGCGCTTCTCGGCGTCGCCCGACGACGAGGACGCCGAGCTGGAGGAGCACGTGTCCCGGGTCCAGCGCGCGGTCCAGGGACTGCTCGACCGGGGCCTGGCCGAGCGCGGAAGCGTCTGGTGGTGAGCGCCATGGCCCCCTCCGCGGAGCCCATCTCCTTTCCCGGCTTCCCGCGCACGGTCCTCGTGACCGGGATCTCGGGAAACCTCGGGCGTGCCCTGGCCAAGCTGCTGCACACGGAGACGCACGTGGTCGGCCTCGACCGCCGCCCGTTCGCCGGCAAGCCCAAGGACATCGACCACTACCAGGTGGACATCCGCAAGGCGCGGGCCGAGGAGCCCTTCCGCCGCCACCGGATCGAGGCGCTCGTCCACCTCGGCATCATGCACGACCCGCGCATGCCCTTCTCCGAGGCCCACAGCTTCAACGTGGTGGGGACGCAGAAGATCCTGGACCGCTGCGTCCGGCACGGCGTGAAGAAGGTGGTGGTGCTCTCCTCGGCCAACGTCTACGGGCCCCTGCCGGGCAACTCGAACTTCCTGCCGGAGGAGACGCCGCTCATGGCGGCCGACCGCTTCAGCGACGTGCGCGACCTCATCGAGCTCGACATGTACGCCCAGTCCTTCATGTGGCGTCACCCGGAGGTGGAGACGGTCGTCCTCCGCCCCGTCAACATCGTCGGCCCCACCGTGCGGAACGCGCCCTCCAACTACCTGCGGCTGGAGCGTCCCGTCACGGTGATGGGGTTCGACCCGATGGTCCAGCTCGTCCACGAGGAGGACGTCTGCCGGGCGCTCGTGCTGGCGCTCCGGCCCGGCGCCCGGGGCGTCTACAACGTCAGCGGGCCCGGGGAGGTGCCCGTCTCGGCGGCCCTCCGGGAGCTGGGGCGGCGGCCCATCCCCATCCCGCACTTCCTGGTCCGACCGCTGCTGCGCCGGCTCTTCGAGTCCGGGCTGTCGAGCTTCCCGCCCGAGGAGGTGGACCACATCCAGTTCCTCTGCATGGTGGACGGGTCGCGGGCCGAGCGGGAGCTGGGCTTCTCGCCGCGCCACTCGCTGCGCGAGACCATCCGCAGCGTGGCGTGACGGCGGCGGACGGGGCAGGATCGGGCGCGTCCCGATCGTGGTAGAGTCCGTGGCGTCCTTCTCGGAGCTCCCGACGTCTTTCCCGCGCCGGAGCGAAGCCGGCCCGACCCGGAGGCGCGCCATCCCCAGCAAGAAGAAGAGGCCCGTCGCGTCGAGCAAGCGGTCGCGCCCCCCGGCGCGCCGCCGCGCCGGGACATCGACCCGGCGGAAGCCGTCCTCTCGGGGGAGCCATGGGCCGCGCGAGCAGCCCCTGGGCGTCGGCGTGGGAGACGCCTTCGCGGTCGCGCGCCTGGGCATGCCGGCTCGCCTGGCTCGGCAGCCGAAGAAGCCGGTGCGCGAGGTCCCCTGGGCCGCCTTCGGCGAGATCTCCCGCCAGCTGGCCGCCCGGATCGGGAAGCACTTCCGCCCCGACCTCATCCTGGGGATCGCGAAGGGGGGCGTGTTCGTGGGCGGTGCGCTCGCCGGGGTCCTGGCCTGCGACTTCGTGCCCGTCCGGGTGGAGCGGCGGAGCCGCGACGCGGAGCCGCTCCCCGAGGCGGTGGCGGTGCTGCCCGACCTGAAGGGCAGGCGGGTGCTGGTCGTGGACGACGTGGCCAACACCGGGAACACCCTCGCCAAGGGCCGGGCCCTCGCGCGGAAGGCCGGGGCGCGGGACGTGCGCACGGCGGTGCTGGTGGTGCGGCCGGGCGGCTTCCGCCCCGACTGGCACGCGGTCGAGACGGACGCCCTCGTCCTGTTCGGCTGGGACTACCAGCTCCACGCCGTGGGCGGCGGACCCACCGACCCCGGCGAGGTGGGCGTCTAGGGACGACCCGGGCGCCGGCAGGAATGAAGCGGATCGTCGTAGGCACCGCCGGTCACATCGACCACGGCAAGACCTCCCTGGTGAAGGCGCTCACCGGGATCGACACCGATCGCCTGCGCGAGGAGAAGCGGCGCGGCATCACCATCGAGCTGGGCTTCGCCCACCTGCCCCTGCCCGACGGCACGGTGGCCGGCGTCGTGGACGTCCCCGGCCACGAGCGGTTCGTGCGGTCGATGGCGGCCGGCGCGGGCGGCATCGACCTGGTGGTGCTGGTGATCGCGGCGGACGAGGGGGTCATGCCGCAGACCCGCGAGCACCTCGACATCTGCCGGCTCCTCGGCGTCCCCCGCGGCCTGGTGGCCGTCACCAAGAGCGACCTCCTTCCCGGGCTGGGACCGGACTGGCTTCCCATGCTCGAGGCGGACGTGCGGGAGGTGACGCGCGGAACCTTCCTCGAGGGATGCCCCGTCGTGCCCGTCTCCTCCGCCACGCGGGAGGGCCTCGACCGGCTGCTGGGCGAGATCGCCGCCCTGGCCCGCGAGGCCCCGGAGAGGCCGACCGACGGCCCGGCCTTCCTCCCCGTCGACCGCGCCTTCTCGATGAAGGGGTTCGGCACGGTGGCGACCGGCACCCTCCTCTCCGGGTCGGTCGGCGAGGGCGACGCCGTCGCGCTCCTGCCCCCTTCCCCGGCGGGCGAGGCGCTTCGCGTCCGATCCGTGCAGGTGCACGGCCAGGTCGTCCCCCGGGCGCTGGCGGGCCAGCGGACCGCGGTGAACCTGCCCGGGATCGAGCCCACCCAGATCCGGCGGGGGCAGGTTCTCGTGCAGCCGGGGGTCGTCCCGCCGTCGAGCCTGCTCGACGCCGAGGTGACGCTCCTCGGCGCCGCGCCCGCGCCGCTCCGGCACCGGGCCAGGCTCCTGCTCCACGTCGGCACCGCCCAGGTCCCGGTGGCCGTGTCGCTGCTCGACCGCGGCGAGCTCGGTCCGGGCCAGACCGCCTGGGCGCAGCTCCGCCTCGGGCAGCCGGTGGCGGCGCTTCCCGGCCAGCGCTTCATCCTGCGAGGCTTCGCGGTCCTGGAGGGGCGCGGCAAGACCCTGGGAGGCGGGCGGATCCTGTCGGTCGCGGCGCCGCGGCGGCGCCGGGGCCGTCCGGAGACCACGGCGCAGCTCGAGGTGCTGGCGCGCGGCGACCCGGACGCGCGCCTGGCCGCCGTCCTGGAGATGGCCGGCCCGGCCGGGCTCTCGCTCGACGGGCTGGTGGGCCGGACGGCGCTCTCCCCCCGGCTCGCCCAGGGCTCGCTCGACCGCCTCGGTGCCCGGGGCGGCGCGGTGCTGTTCGACCGGGAGCGCCGGGCCTACGTGGCCGGTCCGGTCGCGGCCGAGCTCTCCCGCCGCCTGGTGGCGGCCGTCGAGGCCTTCCACGCCGAGCGGCCGCTCGCGGCGGGGATCGGCCGTGAGGCCCTGCGCGGCCGGCTCCCGCCCGTCGCGGACTCGAGGCTGTTCCAGCGGCTGCTCGCCCAGCTCGCCGAGAAGGGGGACCTGGTCCTCGAGGGAGAGCACGTGCGGCGGAAGGGCCACGCCGCGGCGAGCGGCGCGGCGGGCGGCGCCCTGAAGGAGAAGGTGGGCCGGGCCATCGAGGAGGCCGGCCTCACCCCGCCCTGGGTGGGCGAGCTGCCCGGCCTGACCGGCGGCAGCGCGGCGGACGTGGCGGCGGTGCTGAAGCTGCTCCTGGCCGAGGGCCGCGTGGTGCGAACCACGCCGGAGCTCTACTTCCCGGCCCAGGCGGTGACCGCCCTGCGCGAGCGTCTGGTGGCGCACCTCCGGGCCCACCGGGAGATCACCACCCAGGAGTTCAAGGACCTGGTGGGCGCCACCCGCAAGCACGTCATCCCGCTGGCCGAGTACTTCGACCGGGAGAAGGTCACGCTCCGCGTCGGCGAGAAGCGGGTGCTCCGCGGAGAGGGGAGATAGCGGTGCCGCTCGAGGCCGACGGCCCTTCCGGTGGGACCCTGGTGCTCCGGGACGGCCGGGTGATCTACGCCAGCTCCGGCGCGGCGGCGCTCGCCGACCTCGACGCGGCCGCCCTGGTGGGCCGGCCCTTCGGGGACCTGATCGCGCCGGAGGAGCGCGAGCGGATCGCGGACCGGATCGCCCGGCGGGCACGGGGGGATCCGGCGCCCGACCGGTACGAGGTGACGCTCGTCCTTCCCGGGGGGGCGCGGCGCGTGGTGGAGGCGCGGGTGGCGCTCGACGGGGCCGACCTGGTGCTCGATCTTCGCGACGTGAGCGCGCTGGCGGCGCGCCGGCCGCGGCTCGCCGCCATCGCCCATCTCGGGGCCGAGATCCTCCGCGAGCTGGACGAGGGGCGGATCTGGCGTCGCGCGCGCGCGGGCCTGCGGGCGGCCGGCCTGACGACGGTCTTGATGCGGGCCGAGGAGGCCTGCGTCCGGGTGGAGTGGATCGACGTCCCGGGCGACGCCGCGAAGCGGCCCGAGGCGGCCGGGCTCTCCTTGGTCGGCCTGGCCATACCCTGGACCGAGTTCTCCCGCAGCGCCTGGAACGAGGGCGGCGTCTTCTCCGACGACTGGCTGAGGCAGGTCCAGGTGGTCATGCCGGATGGTCTCGCCGAGCGGGCCCGCGACGCCGCGGCCGCGGTGGGGCTGACCCGCGCCGTGGCGGTCCGGGTGGACGAGCGCGCGGCGCCCCGCTTCTACCTGGTGGCCGCCGCCGACTGGCTCCGGGCCGAGGACCTGCCCGCCTTCCGCCTGCTGGGCGCGCAGGTCGGGTCGGCCCTCGACGCCGCCCGGACCGTGGCCGGCCTGGCCCGGCACAACGCCGATCTGGCGGCCCTCAACCGCCTCGGGGAGCTCTCCTCCGAGGCGGCGAGCCTCGAGAGCTTCCTGGCGGAGGCCTCCCGGACCGTGCGCCGGGAGGCGGCCTGCGACGGCGTGGCGGTGTTCACCGTGGCGGACGGGGGCCGCGAGCTCGTGCTGCGGTTCCAGGAGGGGGCGGAGGCCGGGACCGCCGCGGCCTTCGCCCGCCTCCCGGTGGCGGGGGCGCTGGCCGAGATCCTGAACGCCCGCGCACCCGTCGCCGCGACGACCTCCGCCGCCGCCCCGGAACACCGGGAGAGGCTCCGCCCGCTCGGCTTCGCCACCAACGCCTGGGTGCCGCTCTACACCCGGAGCGGGCCGGCCGGCCTCATGGCCCTCGGCTGGCGGGAGGAGATCGCCCCCGAGGCCGTCCGGCTGGGCTTCCTCCAGGCGGCCGGCGCGCACATCGCCGCCGCCCTCGAGTCGCACCGCCTGCTCGAGGACCTGCGCGGTCGCGTCGGCGAGCTGACCCTGCTCAACCGGCTCGCGCTCGGGACCGCGACCCTCGACCCGGCCGCCCTGCTCGAGGCCGCGCTGGGCCCCGTCTGCGAGACCTTCGACGCCGACGCGGCGGGCGCGTTCCTGCTGGAGGGAGACGAGCTCGCCCTGGCGGCGCAGCTCGGCCTGGAGTCGCTGCCGGCCGGCGCGCGACTCCGCGTGGGCGAGGGCATCTCCGGGCGCTCCGTGGCGGAGCGGGCCACGGTGGTGGCGAGCGACCCCTCGCAGCTCGCGCCGCGGTGGTCGGAGGTCGCGGCGCGAGGGGGCTTCACCCGCTTCGCCTCCGCCCCCCTCCTCTCCAAGGGCCGGGCCCTGGGGTCCCTGGGCCTCTCCCGCCGGACCGAGCGCGACTTCTCCGGCGAGGAGGTCGCGCTCCTCTCCACCATCGGCGCCCAGCTCGGGGTGGCGGTGGACAACGCTCGGCTCTACCGGGACCTGGCCCGCAGCTACGAGGATCTGGCCCGCGCCCAGAGCCAGCTGGTCCACCGGGAGCGGCTCGCCGCCCTGGGAGAGCTCGCCGCCGTGGTCGCCCACGAGGTCCGCAACCCCCTCGGCGTCATCTTCAACTCGCTCGGCTCGCTGCGGCGGCTCCTGCGCCCCAGCGGCGACGCCGCCATGCTGCTCGAGATCGTGGACGAGGAGGCCGCCCGCCTCAACCGCATCGTGGCCGACCTGCTCGACTTCGCCCGCCCCTCCGCTCCGGTGATCCAGCCCGAGCCGCTCGGCCGCGTCGTGGAGGACGCGATCGCGGCCGCCCTCCCGCGGCGGACGGCGAGGGTCTCCCTCGTCCGCGAGGAGGAGGAGGGCCTCCCGCCCGTGCCGGTCGACGCCCGGCTGGTCCGGCAGGCGGTGGTGAACCTGGTCCAGAACGCGGTGCAGGCCATGCCGGAGGGTGGGCACATCCGCGCGCGGGTGGCCCGCGCGCCCGATCCGGGTTCGGTCCTGGTGGAGATCGAGGACGACGGGCCCGGGATCCCGGAGGAGCTCCGGGGCCGCGTGTTCGTGCCCTTCTTCACCACCCGGGCGAGCGGCACCGGCCTCGGCCTGGCGGTGGTGAAGCGCATCATGGAGTTCCACGGAGGAGAGGTGAGCCTGCGCGGGACCCCGGGGGGCGGTGCCACCTTCGCGCTCCGCTTCCCGCTGGCCCGGACGCCGGCCCCCATCCGCCCGGAGGCACCCGTTGCGGCCGGCCCTCCGATGGGCTGAGATCGGCCAGGCCATGTCCGAGCCCGCAGAGCGTACCCCCGCCCCCGCCGTGGCCGGGAGGATCCTGGTGGTGGACGACCAGCGCAACATGCGCGCCACCACCGCGATCCTCCTGCGGCAGGCGGGCCACGACGTGGAGGAGGCGGAAGACGGACCTTCGGCCGTGCAGCGCCTCCAGTCCGAGGCCTTCGACGTCGTCCTCACCGACCTGCGGATGCCCGGCGGCGACGGGATGGTGGTCCTCGACGCGGCCCGGCGCCTCTCGCCGGAGGCGCAGGTGATCATCATGACCGCCTTCGGCACGATCGAGTCGGCGGTGGAGGCGATGCGCGCCGGCGCGTCCGACTACGTGGCCAAGCCCTTCCGGGAGGAGGAGCTGCTCCTCCGGGTGGCGAAGGCGCTGCAGAACCGCCGGCTGGTCGGCGAGATGAGCGTCATCGCCGGCGAGTTCCGGCGCCAGTTCGGCCTCGAGCACATCGTGGGGCGGTCCCAGGCGATGCGCGACGTCCTCGAGCGCGTCCGGCGCGTCGCCCCGACCGACGCCACGGTGCTGGTGACGGGGGAGTCGGGGACCGGCAAGGAGCTGGTGGCCCGGGCCATCCACGTGGCCAGCCGGCGCGGCGACCGGCCCTTCGTCCCGGTCAACTGCGCGGCCATCACCGAGACCCTGCTCGAGTCGGAGCTCTTCGGCCACGCCAAGGGCGCCTTCACCGGCGCCACCCGTTCCCGGCGAGGGCTGTTCGAGGAGGCGACGGGGGGGACGCTCTTCATCGACGAGATCGCCGAGACCTCGCCGGGGTTCCAGGCGCGCCTGCTCCGCGCGCTGCAGGAGGGCGAGATCCGGCGGGTGGGGGAATCGTCCCCGGTCCAGGTGGACGTGCGCGTGATCGCCGCCTCGAACCAGGACCTCCGCCGCGCCATCGCCGAGCGCCGCTTCCGCGAGGACCTCTTCTACCGGCTCAACGTGGTGCCCCTGCGCATCCCGCCGCTCCGGGAGCGGCGCGAGGACGTGGCGCTGCTCGCCGCCCACTTCCTCCAGCGCTTCAACCAGCGGAGCGGGGAGCGCAAGGCGCTCGCGCCCGAGGCCGTGGCGCGCCTGCAGGAGCACGACTGGCCGGGCAACGTCCGGGAGCTCGAGAACGTCATCGAGCAGGCGGCCGCCCTCACGACCCGGCCGGAGATCCGGGCCGCCGATCTCCAGGTCGAGCCGGCGGGGCCGCCCGCCCGGCCTCCGCGGGCGCTCGCGGCAGCCATGGCGGATGCGGAGCGCCAGGCCATCGAGGCGGCGCTGGCGCGCAGCCCGGGCGACCTCGGGCAGGTCGCACGCGAGCTCGCCATCTCGCCGACGACCCTGTGGCGGAAGATGAAGCGGCACGGCATCCCGGGTGGCAGGATCTCGGACGGCTGAGGCCGGGAATCGAGCCTCATGGTAACAATGCGCTTGTGAATTGCAGTTGTGAAAAAAGCGCGTCTGATCGAGGCCGGGCGGCGTCCAGCTCCTGGACGTGACTTTCGCAACACCCTGTCAGGACGGACGTCTTCGTGGCGCGCCTCCCGACGGATCCGGTGGCACCTGCGTTGCTCTACGGCGGGAGGGGGAGTGCAGGGTGGCTAGCTGGAGGAGGTTCCCCCCGCCGACTTCGGCTGCGCCTTGCACTTCCCGTCTTTTCTTCCCACCGCCGGGGCCCGATGCCGTCCGTGCTGCTGCTCGACGCCGACCGGAACTTCCGCGACGCCCTGGCCGTCGGCCTGCGGCTCGACGGCTTCCTGGTGGCCGTGGCGGGAGCCGCCGACCAGGCCATCCGCTGGCTCGACGCGGCGCGCTTCGACGCCTGCGTGGCGGACGCACGCACCCCGGGCCTGGACGGCGTGGCCGACGCCGCCTCGCGCACGGGGGCGCAGATCGTGCTCACCGGCCCGCACCCGGACCTGCTCGCCCTGGCCGTCCGCCGGGTCGCCGGCGCCGCCGCCC
Organism: Anaeromyxobacteraceae bacterium; assembly: GCA_035466675.1. Classification (GTDB taxonomy): domain Bacteria; phylum Myxococcota; class Myxococcia; order Myxococcales; family Anaeromyxobacteraceae; genus Anaeromyxobacter. The sequence goes on from DATIUR010000359.1 coordinate 13,334, forward strand.
TCTCCAAGCCGTTCGGCGCGTCCGAGCTGGCCGCGCGCATCGCCCCGGCCCCGGTGCCGCCGGGGGGCTGAACCGAGCGATTCGCGATTCAGAGCACGACCGCGCTGGCCGCCTGGGCGAGCCGGACGATCGCGTCGGGCGCCACGCCCAGCACCACCACCACCGCCACCGCCGCCACGAGCGCCACGGTCATGGCCGTCGAGGAGAGGGCCGTCTCCTCGCCCTCCGCCGGACGCATGTACATGTAGACCACGACGCGCAGGTAGTAGTAGGCGCCCAGCGCGCTGGTGAGGACGCCGAGGATGGCGAGGCCGTAGAGCCCGCTCCCGATGGCGGCCTTGAAGATGTAGAGCTTGCCGACGAAGCCGGCCGTGGGCGGCACGCCCGCCAGCGAGAGCAGGAAGATCGTCATGGCGAAGGCGAGCACCGGCCGGCGCTGGGCCAGGCCGGCGAAGCGGCCCAGGTCCCAGGCGTCCGCCGGCTCGTCGTCCGGCCTGCCGCGCCGCTCCAGCGCGCCCACCACCGCGAAGGCCCCGATGGCGGTGGCCGTGTAGGCGGCCAGGTAGAAGAGCACGCCGGCGAGCGCCACCGGCCTCGCCCCCGCCGCCGCCGCCGAGACCACGCCGACCAGCAGGTACCCGGCGTGCGCGATGGAGGAGTAGGCCAGCATCCGTTTCACGCTCCTCTGGGGAAGCGCGAGCAGGTTGCCGAAGATCATGGTGAGGATGGCCAGCCCGGCGAGCACGCCGGCGAAGGTGGTCTCGGCCGTCCCCGACTGCGAGAAGAGGAAGATGCGTACCAGCAGGGCGAAGGCGGCGGTCTTCACGCCCGCCGCCATGAAGGCGGTCACCGGGGTGGGGGCTCCCTCGTACACGTCCGGGGTCCAGGCGTGGAACGGCACCGCCGCCACCTTGAAGGCGATCCCGGCCGCGATGAGCGCGAGGCCCACCACGTGGAGGGGCGAGCCGGCGCCCCTCGGCATCTGCGCGAAGAGGGTGGAGCCGGTGGCGCCGTACACCAGCGAGGCGCCGTAGAGGAAGAACGCGCTCGAGACGGCGCCGAGGACGAGGTACTTGAAGGCGGCCTCGGACGGACGCCGCCCCCGCCGGAGGAAGGCGGAGAGCGAGTAGGTGGCGAGGCTCATGATCTCGATCGACACGAAGGCCACGAGCAGGTCCGTGGCCATGCCGAGCAGCGCCATGCCGGCCGCGCCGAACACCGCCAGCGCGTAGAACTCCCCGCGCTCGGCGTTGCGGGCCGCGAGCCATCCCGCGCCCACCAGCGCCGACAGGGCCAGGCCCGCGCAGATCGTCACGGTCACGAAGATCGAGAAGCGGTCCGCCACCGCCTGGCCGCCGAAGATGGAGCCGGCCGGGTCCATCACCAGAGCGGCCAGCGCGGCCACCCCGGCGAACACCACGGTCACGGATGCCTGGTAGGTGCGCCGGCCCGAGGAGAGGAAGACCTCGGACAGGAGGAGCGCGATGGCGCCGCCGACCAGGATGGCGACTGGGACGAGGGCGGCGAAGTCCTTGGCCGGGAACGGCATGTCAGTGGATCCCTCCGCTCGGGGTCGGGAACGTCGGCTGGCCGGGGGCGACCGCGGGGGCTCCGCCCGGGACCGGGAAGTCCGGCCGGGCGGCGGGCGCCGCTCCGACGGCCAGCGCCGGGGCCACCGTGCCCACGCTGGTGGGGACGCCCATCCTCGCCTCGGCCGCCTGGAACCGGCGCACCAGCCGGTCCACGGAGGTCTTGGCCGGCGCCAGGAAGGGCTGGGGCAGCAGGCCCATCACCACGATGAGCGCCACCATGGGGGCGAGCACGAAGGCCTCGCGCGCCGAGAGATCGCGGAGGGACTGGTTCTCCGTCTTCGTGATCTTCCCGAAGAAGACCCGCTCGACGAGCAGGAGCATGTAGACCGCGCCCAGGATCACGCCCACCGCGCCGAGCACGGCGAAGACGGTGGAGTGGCCGAGCCGGGAGAGCCAGGTGCCGGACAGGATCAGGAACTCCCCCACGAAGCCGTTCGTTCCGGGGAGGCCGATCGACGACAGGGTCACGATCACGAAGACCGTGGCGAGCCACGGCACCCGCCTCGCGATCCCGCCGAACTCCGAGAGGAGCCGGGTGTGGCGCCGCTCGTAGAGCACGCCCACCAGGAGGAAGAGCGCCCCGGTGGAGACGCCGTGGTTGAGCATCTGGTAGACGGATCCGGTCAGCCCCTCCGCCGAGATGGCCGCCAGGCCCAGCATCACGAAGCCGAGGTGGGAGACGGAGGAGTAGGCGACGAGCCGCTTCATGTCGGTCTGCACGAAGGACATGAGGGCGCCGTAGAGGATGCCGACCACCGCCAGGACCGCGATGGGCACGCGGTACTCGAGCGCCGCCTCGGGGAAGAGGGGCATGGCGTACCGGAAGAAGCCGAAGGTGCCCATCTTGAGGAGCACGCCCGCCAGGATCACCGACCCGGCGGTGGGCGCCTCGGTGTGCGCGTCCGGCAGCCAGGTGTGCAGCGGGAACATGGGCACCTTCACCGCGAAGGCCAGGGCGAAGGCGAGGAAGAGCCAGCGGCCGGCCTCGCGGGAGACGTCCAGGCTCTGCCGCGCCTGCACGTAGTCGAAGGTCCCGCCGTCGTGGAAGTAGACGTACAGGATGGCGACGAGCATGAGCACGCTCGCCGCGAAGGTGTAGACGAAGAACTTGACCGTCGCGTAGAGGCGGTTGGCCGAGCCCCACACCCCGATGAGCAGGTACATCGGGACGAGCACCGCCTCCCAGAAGACGTAGAAGAGGATCAGGTCGAGCGCGGCGAAGGACCCGATCATCGCCGTCTCCAGGACGAGCAGGGCGATCATGAACTCCTTCACCCGCACCTCGACCGCCCGCCACGCCGACAGGATGACGATGGGCGTGAGCACGGTCGTGAGCAGGACGAGGAGGAGCGCCACCCCGTCGATGCCCACGTGGTAGCCGATGCCGATGGTCGGCATCCAGGGGACCATCTGCTCGAACTGGAACTCCGGCGCCCCCGGCGACGGGTCGAAGCCGGCCCACAGCCCGATCGAGGCGAAGAAGGTGACGAGGGCGGCCAGGAAGGCCACGGCCCGGTGCTGCCCCGCCTCGCCGCGCGGGATCACCACCAGCGCCAGGGCGCCGACGGCGGGGAGGAAGGTGACGACGGTGAGCAGGTTCACGGCTAGCCCCCCACCCCGAGGACGGCCCAGAGGATCACGGCCGCGGCCACGGCCATCACCGCCGCGTACCGCTGCAGGTCCCCGTTCTGGGCGGTCCGGAAGACCGCCCCGGTGGCGGCGAGGAAGCGGGGGATCCCGTTCACGAGCCCCTCGATGGCGAAGACGTCCACGATCCGGTGGAGGAGGTTCGCCCCCACCTCGAGCGGCGTCACCACCACCGCCTCGTACAGCTCGTCCACCCGGAACTTGTCGTAGGCGAACCGGTAGGTGCGGGGGAAGGCCTCGGCCAGCCGGGCCGGCAGCGCCGTGGCCCCGCGCCAGTACATGGCCGCCGCCACGGCCGTGCCGGCCGCGGCGATGCCCCAGGCGGCGAAGTAGGGCCAGATGTCGTGCGCCCCCTCGTGGAAGTGGCCGACCGCGAGGAGCCGGGCCGTGCCCGGCTGGAAGACCGGCGCGACGAAGTGCTCGAACCAGTGGCCGGGCACGGCCAGCCCGACCGCGGCGACGGCCAGGAAGGCCAGCACCAGGAGCGGCCCGGTCATGACCGGCGAGGACTCGTGCGCGTGCTCGGCCGCGCGCGAGCGCGGCTTGCCGGTGAAGGTGAGGAAGAAGAGGCGCGACATGTAGAAGGCCGTGCCGAGCGCGGCCAGGGTGCCGAGCACGTAGGCGACCTTCCCCACCTCGTGCCAGACCGGGTTGTGGCTGAAGAGCGAGTTCCCGAGGATGGCGTCCTTCGACCAGAATCCCGAGAGCGGCACGAACCCGGTGATGGCCAGGGTGGAGACGCCGAAGGTGAAGGCGGTCACCGGCATCTTGCGCAGGAGCCCGCCCATCTTGCGGATGTCGGTCTCGTCCCCCATCCCGTGCATCACCGAGCCGGCGCCGAGGAAGAGGCAGGCCTTGAAGAAGGCGTGCGTGACGAGGTGCAGGATGCCCGCCCACCAGGCCCCCACCCCGACGCCCACGAACATGAAGCCGAGCTGGGAGACGGTGGAGTAGGCGAGCACCTTCTTGATGTCGGTCTGGGTGAAGGCGATGAGCGCCGCGAAGAGGGCGGTGGCCGCGCCGACGAAGGTGACGGTGGCCATCGCCGCCGGGGCCAGGCTGAAGAGGGTGGCGTTCCGGGCCACCAGGTAGACGCCGGCGGTCACCATGGTGGCGGCGTGGATGAGGGCCGACACCGGGGTGGGGCCGGCCATCGCGTCGGGGAGCCAGACGTACAGCGGGAGCTGGGCGCTCTTGCCGGCCGCCCCCACGAACAGGCCGATCAGGGCGAAGGTGACCGCGGCCTGCCAGGTCCACCCCTGGAAGATCCCGCCCTGGATGACGGTGGCCGGCTCGATGGTGCGCGCCGCGCCCGCGATCTGCCCGTACTCCACCGATCCGAAGAGCGCCACCAGGGCGAAGACCCCGACCAGGAAGCCGAAGTCGCCGATCCGGTTCACCACGAAGGCCTTGCGCCCGCAGAAGGCCTTCTGGGGGTCGGTGTACCAGAACCCGATGAGCAGGTAGCTGCAGAGGCCGACGCCCTCCCACCCGACGAAGGTGAGGATCAGGTTGTCGCCCAGGACGAGCGTCAGCATCGCCGCCACGAACAGGTTCAGGTAGGCGAAGTAGCGGGCGAACCCGAAGTCGTCCTCGTGCGACATGTACGAGGCCGAGTAGACGTGGATGAGCGTCCCCACCCCGGTCACCACGAGCAGCATGGTCCCGGAGAGCTGGTCCACGGTGAGTCCCCACGGGATCGAGAGCAGGGCCCGGCCGTCCGGCCCGGGGACCCGGAACCAGGGCGCCCCGGCGAAGTGGAGCGTGGTCCCGTGGGTGACGTGCCAGAAGGCGACCGCGGAGAGGGTGAACGACGCGACCATCGCCATGATGGCGAGGAAGGCGACGTTCGCCCGTCCGATCCGCCGTCCGATGAGGCCGTTCAGGATCGCCCCGCCGAGCGGGAAGAGGACGATCGCCCAGAGATAGGACTCTGCCGAGAAAGCAGTGGGGGTCGGCATAAGGGGTGGCGCGAAGGATTACCCTCTTATGGAAAGCGAGACAAGTGCTCTCGAACTTGACGAAAGTCGCGTCATCGACTCGACTTCCAGGCGATGCCCGACGCTCCCCCCGACGCCTCCCTCGAGGCCCGCAAGCTCCCCCGGGCCGATCGGCTGCTCGAGGCGGCCGACCGATCGGGGCTCGTCGATCGGATGGGGCACGGGCCGGTCATGGAGGCCATCCGGACCTCGCTCGACCGGATCAGGAGGGAGATCCTGGCGGGGGGGCCCTGCCCGCCGGAGGACCGGATCGCGGGGGACCTCGTCGCGGACCTGGGGCGGGCGAGCCGGGGGACGCTCCGGACCGTGGTGAACGCGACCGGGGTGGTCGTCCACACGAACCTCGGCCGGGCGCCGCTGTCCGAGGAGGCCGTCGAGGCGATGGCCCGCGCGGCGCGCGGCTACACGAACCTCGAGTACGACCTCGAGGCCGGCGAGCGGGGCGACCGGTACGGCCACGCGGAGGCGGCGCTCCGGCGGCTCACCGGCGCCGGCGGCGCGGTCGCCGTGAACAACAACGCGGCGGCCGTCTTCCTCGCCCTCTCGGCGCTCGCGCGCGGCCGCCCCGTTCTCGTCTCGCGCGGCGAGCTCGTCGCGATCGGCGGAAGCTTCAAGATCCCGGAGATCCTCGAGGCGTCCGGCGCCCGGCTCGCGGAAGTCGGCACGACGAACCGCACGACCGCCGCCGACTACCGGCGGGCCCTCACA
>DATIUR010000360.1:0-8856 GCA_035466675.1 Anaeromyxobacteraceae bacterium
TGACGAGCACGCGCGAGGCGATCCGGATCTCGCGCCCCGACACGGCGTCGCGCGCCCGCGTGATCCACAGGTCGCCCTCCCGGGTCGAGCCCAGCGACTCGACGTAGTTCGCGGCGATGCAGCCGCGGTCGAGGGCGGACCGGACGAAGAGCCACACGAACCGGGCGTCGTTGTCGTGCAGGAAGGCGTCGGAGTACTCGAAGCCGCCGTCCAGGCCCTCGAGCGCGACGATCGGCTCCTCGCGCGCGATGTCCTCCCGCGAGAGCAGGCGCGGGCGGCGGGTGAAGAACCCGCCGATGGCCCAGTAGAGCCAGGCGCCGAGGAGGAGCTTCAGCCGCCCGTGCCGGAAGCCGCGCGCGTGCGAGGTGTAGAAGCGGATCTCCTGGACCGTGGAGGGGTAGGCGCGGATGAGCTCGTTGCGGGCCCGGCAGAGCTTGCGGACCAGTCCCAGCTCCAGCGACTCGAGGTACTTGATCCCGCCCCAGGCCAGGTTGGACGACGCCTGCGAGGTGGCGGAGGCGAAGTCGCCGCGATCGACGAGCGCCACCGAGACGCCGCGTGCCGCCAGCGCCGCCGCGGAGACGGCGCCGTTGATCCCCCCGCCCACCACCAGGACGTCGAAGGTCCCCCGGGAGAGCTTCTCGACGTTGGTGTTCCGCAGGGCCGGGGAGCCGCGTGGTCTGGGCCTGTCGGGCGTCGGCGTCATCGTCCCTCGCGGCGCCCGCCGGGGACGCGCGGCGAGCGTTCATACCATGGGAGACGCCGGGCCGCCCTCGACGGGGCGGCACGCCCATGCTCTCCTCGGCCCCGGAGCAGGTCGCCATGGCGCGCCGGCCGTGAGCGAGGGCCTCACCCGAGCCGGAGCGGCAGCGAGCGGAGCCGCCTGCCGGTGAGCGCGAAGACCGCGTTCGCCACCGCCGGCGCCACCGGAGCGGTGGCCGGCTCGCCCACGCCTCCCATCTTCGCGCCGCTCCTCACCAGGTGGACCGCCACCTCCGGCATCTCGTCCAGGCGCAGCACCTCGTAGTCGTGGAAGTTGCTCTCCTTCACTTTCCCCTCCTGGAGGGTGAGGGCGCTCTTCAGGGTCGGCCCGAGCCCGAAGGCCACGCTCCCCTCCACCTGGGCCTCCACGGCGAGGGGGTTCACGGCCAGGCCACAGTCGACGGCGCAGGTGACCCGGTGCACCCGGATGCGCCCCTTCTCCACCGACACCTCGGCCACCTCGGCCACGATGCTGCCGAACGACTCGTGCACCGCCAGGCCGCGCGCGCGGCCCGCCGGCGGCCGGCGGTCCCAGCCCGCCTTCTCGGCGGCGAGCCGGAGCACCCGCAGGTGCCGCGGGTGCCTCGCCAGGAGGGCCTCCCGGAACGCGAGCGGATCCCTCCCCGCCCCGTGCGCCAGCTCGTCGATCGCGCTCTCCATCACGAAGGCGGTGTGCGTGTTCCCGACCGAGCGCCACCACAGGACGGGCACCTCGTTTCGCGGCGAGTGGAGCATCACGCGCCGCGCCGGGACGCCCGCCAGGTAGGGCGAGTCGACCACGCCCTCGACGGAGGCCTCGTCGATCCCGTTCTTGACCATGGCCTCGAAGGGCGTGCCCGCCAGGATCGACTGCCCGACGACCGTGTGCCTCCAGGCCACGGGCCACCCCCTGCGGTCCACGCCCACCTCGACGCGGTGGACGAAGAGGGGGCGGTAGAAGCCGCCGCGGATGTCGTCCTCGCGCGTCCAGGTCACCTTCACCGGGACGCCGGCAGCCTTCGCCACCTGCACCGCCTCGGAGACGAAGTCGGCGCGAGGGTTCGCCCGCCGGCCGAAGCCTCCGCCCAGGAAGGCCGTGTGGACGGTGACGTTCTCCGGGGGCACGCCCGCGATCCGGGCGGCGGTGGCCTGCTCGACGGTCTGGAACTGGGTGCCGGTCCAGACCTGGCACCGGTCGCCGTCGATCTTCACCGCGCAGTTGAGCGGCTCCATGGGCGCGTGGGCCAGGTACGGCACGTCGAACTCTGCCTCGACCTTCCGCGCGGCCCCCGCCAGGGCCGCGTCGGCGTCCCCCTTCTCCAGGGCGATCGCGCCGGGCGTCCGCGCCAGCTCGCGGTAGGCGGCGAGGAGCTTCGCCGAGTCCACCGCCGAGCCCGGGCCGAGGTCCCACTCCACGCGGAGCGCCTCCCGCCCCCTCAGCGCGGCCCAGGTGTCGCGGGCCACCACCGCCACGCCCGAGGGCACCTGGACCACCTTCTCCACGCCCGGCACCGCGGTCGCCCCCGCCGCGTCGAACGACTTCACGGTCGCCCCGAAGACGGGGGGGCGCGCCACCACGGCGGCGCGGAGCCCCGGGAACCGGACGTCGATGCCGAAGGTCGCCTTGCCGGTGATCTTCTCGGGCGTGTCGAGGCGCCTCACCCGCTTGCCGATGAGCCTCCAGTCCGCCGGCCTGGAGAGCGCGACCCTGGCGGGCGGCTCGAGCCTCTCGGCCTCCGCCGCCAGGTCCCCGTAGGAGAGCTTCCGCCGGCTCCCGTCGTGGACGTGGCCGTCGCGCGCGAACAGGCTCCGCGGATCGGCCTTCCACCGCGCCGCGGCGGCGCGCACGAGCATGTCGCGCGCCATCGCGCCCACGGTGCGGTAGCGGTCGAACTCGGACCAGGTGGTGGTCGAGCCGCCCGTCATCTGCATGCCGAAGGCGGTGTGGAAGTAGGCCGGCGCGGCGGGCGCATGCTCCACCCGCACCTTCGACCAGTCGCAGCGCAGCTCCTCGGCCACCAGCATGGCCAGGCCCGTCCAGACGCCCTGCCCCATCTCGGAGTGGGCGAGCAGGATCGTCACCGCCCCGTCGGGCGCGATCCGGAGGAATGCGTTGGGCGCCGGGAGCGGCCGCTGCGGCTCGGCGGGCGCGGCCCGGGCGCGGAGCGGCACGTGGAAGGCGATGACGAGCCCCGCGCCCGAGGCGAGCGAGGTCCTGAGGAAGTCCCGCCGCGAGACGGCGCTCATGGCGTCCTCCCCAGGGCCGCCGCCCGGTGGACGGCCCGGCGGATGCGCGGGTACGTTCCGCAGCGGCAGAGGTTGCCCGACAGGGCCCGGTCGATGTCGGCGTCGGTGGGCGCGGGGTTTCGGGCCAGGAGCGCGGCGGCCGCCATGATCTGGCCGCTCTGGCAGTAGCCGCACTGGACCACGTCCAGCTCCGCCCAGGCGCGCTGCACGGGATGCGATCCGTCGGGGGAGAGGCCCTCGATGGTGGTCACCTTGCGCCCGGCGGCCTCCGACACCGGCGTGGCGCAGGAGCGGACCGCCTCGCCGTCGAGGTGCACGGTGCAGGACCCGCACAGCGACATGCCGCAGCCGAACTTGACGCCCGTGTACCCGAGGAGATCGCGCAGCACCCAGAGGAGCGGCATCTCGCCCGGCGCGTCGACCTCGTGCACGGTCCCGTTGATCTCGAGCTTCATGGAGCCCTCGCGGTGGCGTGTCCGTGACACCTAGCCCAGGCGAGGCGGCGAGGACGCGCGCCGCTCGGGTCCCCCCGTTCGTGCGCACCGGGCCAGGGATCCCGGCCGGGCGCACCGCCGTTCAGCGGTGCCCCGCTTCCGCAAGGCTCCTCGCCACGGCGTCGGCGAGCGACATGGGGGAATCGAAGTCGTCGGCCTCGACCACGATGGCATCGCTCTCCCCCGCCTCGTCCGGAGGCAGGCTGGCCGGCGCGACGAGGAGCATCGCCGCGGGCAGGAGCTGCCGGAGCCAGGCCAGCACCGTCGGGGTCCGCACGCCCGGGCGCACCACCACCACGACCCTCTCGCCTCCGGTCGCCATGCGCATGGTGCAACCTCCCGGGCCGGCGCGGCCATTCCTGGCCGGACCCGCCCCCGGATCGGGGCGACCGCGGGACGGGCGGGGCGAAGCCCTCGCTAGTCCAGGAGCCTCTGGAAGTAACTGACCTCGTCCGGATCCCACTCGCGCCACGACGACGCGAAGGGCCAGAGACCAAGGCGCTCCTCCGCGGCCACGGCCTCCTCACGCCAGGCCGCGAGCGCATCGGTGCGCGCATTCGTGGCGGCGATGGCCTCGGCGTCTCCGCCAAGAAGAGCGCCAGTTCGCTCGAGCTTGGCCCCGACCATCCGGTCGAGGATCGCCCTGGACTCTCCGAGGCGCCTCCCGACCGCTGCGAGAGCCCCGGCGGCCCGTGCACTCGTCCGGACGCCAGACGCCCCGTCCCGGCGAGTCACCTCGGCCCGCTTCCAGAGGACGAACATGGCTACGGGCGCCCCGAGGGCGGCAAGCGTGGCCCGCATGTCCGCGTGATCGGGATCGACCCTGTGGGCCATGACTCGGAGCTGTCCGAGCATCTCGCGCCGCGGGTACCCGAACCGCGGCCGCGCGGCCTCGCGCTCCAGCAGGTCCAGGTCCGCCTCCGAGAGGGGCTGCGTCTCAGGTGCGGCCGCCAGCCACCATGCGATCCGCAGGTACCCGTTGCCAGGATCGGCTGCGGTCACGACCTGGCCGACGCGGGCTGCGGCCTCGGTGGCCCTGGTCGCGTCGCTGCCGGCGTTCGGCGCGAGGTAGGCCAGTTCTCCGAGCAGCTCCAGGTTCACGACGAGCGGATTGCGCTCCGGCCGACGCGCCGCCGCGAACACCGCTCGCAGCCGATCGACCTCGTCGGGCGGCCGGTCGAAGAGCAGCTTCTCGCCGGGCCCCAGGGCGGGGAGGCGCTCCCGGGCGAGCTGAGGGACAAGCTCGCTCGACTCGCGGAGTCTCTCCAGGCCCGGGAGCCCTCCGCTCAGGTCAGGCCTGCCGGCGACCCTCCAGGCCTCGGCCACGGCCTCACGCAGCGGCTCCCCCGGATGCTCCCGCCGGCGTTGCACGAGCGCCTTCACCACCGTCGCCTGCGGCGGCGCAGGTGAACGGCGCGCAAGCCTCGACGCGTAGGTCGAGGCGTCGTCGAGTCTCCCCGACTCGATGGCGATGCACGCCGCCACGAAGAGGGCCGCGACGTCGTCGGGGCCCTCCGCGAGGGCCGCGTCGATCCTGGCGCGCGCGGCGACGAGCTCTCCACGGAGCTGGAGCACGGCTGCCTGTCGCGCCTGGATCCCCGGGGCGACGGCGAGCGCGCTCAACAGGATGGGTACGAGCAGCATGCGAAGCTACTCCGGCCTCGGGCGGGCCTACCCCGGGCGGCGCGGCGGGCCGCGCCAACGGGCCCCGTAGACGGTCACGGCCACCTCTCCGCCGACCCTGGCGAGCGCGGCGACCAGGCCGGACGGAATGGTCCAGTGCGTCTCGTGCGGCCCGAGCCCGGCCTGGATCCCGACGTCTCGTTCACGCGTGCGCCAGCGCGTCGGGGATCCGCGCCCGCGCGGCGCGCCGGGCGGGAAGCACCGCGGCGGCCGAGGCCACGGCGGAGAGGAAGCCGGCCGCGGCGGCCCAGGTGAGCGGAAGGTAGCGGACGCCGAGCGCGATGGGCTGGGCCAGCAGGCCGGCGTTGTAGGTGATCCCGGAGGCGTTCAGCGCGGCGGTCGCCGCGACGGTCACGGCGAGCCCGATGGCGCAGGCCAGGCCGGCGAGCAGGGCCGCCTCCAGCGCGAAGAGCGCCACCACGTGGCGCCGCAGAAAGCCGATGGCCCGGAGCGTCCCGATCTCGCGCGTCCGCTCGCTCACCGCCTTGGCCATGGTGGTGAGGACCGTCATGCCCGCGATGAGCACGACCACGAGCGCCATGAGGGTGCGGAAGATCCCCAGCACCCTCATCCCCCGCACGTGCTCGATGCCCATGGTGTGCTCGCGCCAGGGCACGGCGTCGAGGTCCAGCCCCCTCGCCCGCGCCGCCTGGACGAGCTCGCGCGCGAACGCGGCGGCCCGTCCCGGACGGCGGAGCAGCAGGACGTAGGTCGACACGTCCCGGGTGTCGAGGAGCCTCTGCGCCAGCGCCAGCGGCATGTGGGCGAACTTCGAGTCCAGGCTCTCGAGCCCGCCGTCGATGAGGCCCGCCACCTCCGGCTCCACCACGTTGAGCTGCCCCGACGCGGTGCTCGCCACGAGCTGGATCCGCGGCCGCCGGCAGGCGAAGGGCCGCTCCTCGGGGAGGTAGCTTCCGTCCTTCCGCCTCGCCGCCGCCACCGGCCCCGCCGGCTCGCACTCGAGGAGGCTCCCGAGCCCCAGGGCCAGGAGGAGGGAGCCCTCCGGCGCGACCTGGAGCGGCCTTCCCGCCAGGGTGTTCCAGGCGAACCGCCCCCGGAGCCGCGCGCCCTCGGCCGGGTCGTAGGCGAACGCGATGAACCGCGCGCTCGCCCTCCCCGCGCTGGCGAAGCCCCAGACCCACAGGAAGCGCATCCGGGCCTCGACCTCGTCCGCCCGGCTCGCCAGGAACTCCTCCAGGAACGCCTGCTCGGGCGGTCCGAACCGGATCTTGCCGGCCGTCCCGTCCTCGGCGTCGCTCGCCCCGGCCGGCTCGACGATCAGGTCCCCCATCATGAACATCTCGGCGAACATGTCGGCGTTGTCCTCGCCGAGGTGCGTGGTGTACCCGTCGAACAGGGAGATGGCGACGAAACCCACCGCGATGGCGAGGATCGAGCCCAGGCTGTGCCGCGCGTTGCGGCGGACGTTGCGCCAGGCGATCCGGGGGAGCGAGGGCGGGAGGCGCACGTTCACCGGGTCACGTTGTTCACGTTGAAGAGGCTCGGGGCGTGCGTCTCGGCGCGCGGCGCCTGGTAGTCGAGCACCGTCACGTTGCCGGCGCCCATGGCGTCGCGGATGGTCATCCGCGAGACGAAGAGGATCTCCTCGCCGCCGGGGAGCCGCACCCGGTTCCCGTACTCGAACGTGGCCGTCTTGAAGACGTCGCCGCCCACGGTGAGGAACTCGGCCCTGAGGCCGAGGCGGCGCCTCTTGGAGATCCAGTAGCGGATCTTGTCGTAGGTGACGTCCTTCGAGCGCGCCCGGAGCTCGAGCCGCCAGGCGGGCTCGCCGTCCACCTCGTCCTCGCCCACCACGGCCCCCTCGTAGTCGCGGGCGTAGTTCGTGCTCGAGATGTCCCCGTTGGCCGCCTCGCCCTGGAGCCGCTGGCGGGCCGAGACGGCGATGGGCCGGCGCAGGCCCGGCTTCACGTACCAGATCGTGCGGTCGTTGAAGAGCATGACCTCGCCCTTGCGGCGGGGGGGCGAGAGCGCCTCGGCCAGCCCGTCGTTCCCGCGCGCGCGGACGACCCAGGTGCTCCGCGAGACGATCCCGTCCTCGGTCGCCTCCACCGCGATGGTCCAGGTGACGCCGCGCTCCAGGCTCCCGCGGGCGCGGTCGGAGTCCCGGAGCAGCTCCGCCGCGTCCGGGGGCGCCGCGCCGCCGGCGAACAGGAGCGAGCCGACGAGGAGCGCCGCCCTCATGCCGCCGCCTCCACCACGAGCCTCGCCACCCGCTCGCGCACGCGGCGCCGCACGGCGATCCAGGTCGCGCCGAGCGTGAGGACGAGGAGGAGCGCCGCCGCGCCGATCCCCGCCACCGCCTCGGGCGTGAGCACGAGCGGGATGGCCCCGCCCACGCCGGGCGGCTGGAACCGCACGTCCGCCGCCCGCACCGCGGCGGAGACGCCCAGGGCCAGGGCGAGCCCGGCGGCGATGGAGAGGCCGGCGAGCGCGGCCGCCTCGCGGAGGAACACCCCCAGGAGCTGGCGGCGGGTGAACCCGAGCGAGCGGAGCGTCCCGATCTCCCGCGTCCGCTCCAGGACGGCCAGGGTCATGGCGTTCAGGACCGAGAGCGCCACCACGTTCGCGAGCAGGAGCCCGATGAACGTGACCACGGCCCGGATCATCTCCATGGTGCCGACGTAGTACGGGTTGGCCCTGGGGTCGTCGTAGGGGTGGATGGAGACCTCCAGCCCCGCCGCGGCGAGCCTCGCCGCCAGGTCCCGCGCCACGGCGGGCGTGTCCCGGTGGTCGTGGAGGAAGGCGGCCAGGTAGGTCACGCGGTCGGTGTCGTAGAGCCGCTGGAAGAGGTCGAGCCCGGCCACGAGACCGCTCTGGTCGCCGTCGACCGTGGCCGCCTGGAACAGGGAGACGATCCGCGCGTCGGCGGCCCCGAAGCTCCCGTCGTGCGTGCGGACCGCCAGCTGGACCCACGGATCGGCGGCGATCTGCGACCTGACGTCCGGGGCGGCGCAGTCGAGGGGGGCGGGCGCCACCGCCGCCTCCTCCGGGCCCGGCGCGGCCCCCTTCCCGAGCCGCAGGTGGCCGAGGCCGACCGAGAGCGCGACCGGGCTTTCCTCTCCGGCCGCGTCGGGCAGGAGCCTGCCCTCCCGGGGCCGGGCCAGGGCCTCGAGCGACGCCACCTGCGGGTGCGAGAGGATCCGCCGCTCGACGTCGAGCTCGAGCCCGAGCCCGCGGAAGGGGAACGTCTTGCACCCGTTCCCGACGATGCCGGTCCCCTGCAGGTAGCGCCCCCAGAACTCGACGCGCGGATCCGCGCGCAGGGCCGACACGATCGCCTCCTGCGCCGCGGCGTCGAAGGCGTACGCGGCCGGCTTGGCCTCGGCCTTCCCCAGGCCTCCCTGCGCGTAGATGGCCAGGTGGCCGGAGTGCTGGAGGTACACGGACGAGGCGCGGATGAGCCGCTCGTTCCCCTGCGCGTAGCCGCCCAGGAGGAGCAGGCCCGCGTAGCCGAGCGCGATGGCCGTCCCGGTGGCGAGGTTCCGCCGCCGGTTCCGGGAGAGGTTGCGGAGCGCGAGCCTCCAGGCGCCGGTCATGCCGCCCCCGCCCCGCCGCCCTCCAGGCGCCCGTCGCGGATGTGCAGGTGGCGCCCGACGCGGGCCATGAGCTTCTCGTCGTGCGTCGAGAAGAGGAAGGTGACGTTCCGCTTCTGGTTCAGCTCGACCATGAG
>DATIUR010000361.1:0-4128 GCA_035466675.1 Anaeromyxobacteraceae bacterium
CGGGCCGCGCGGCCGGGTCGAGCGCGAGCGCCCGCTCGGCCACGCGGCGCAGCGGCGCCGGGACCGACCGCGGGAGGGGCGAGAGCCTGGCGCTGCCGGGCCCGGCCCCGCCCTCGCCGAACGGGGGCTCGCCCGCCAGCATGGCGTGCAGGACCGCTCCGGCCGCGAAGACGTCGCTCCGGGCGTCCTCCGCCTCGCCGCGCCACTGCTCCGGCGCCATGTAGGCCGGCGTGCCGGAGCCGGCCGGCCCGCCCGCCCCGAACACGCGCGCCAGGCCCAGGTCCACGAGCTTCACCGGGCCGCCCTCGCCGAGGAACACGTTCCCCGGCTTGAGATCGCGGTGGATCACGCCGGCGGCGTGGGCGTGGGCGAGCCCCTCGGCCACCGCGCGCGCGATCCGGACCGCCTCCCGGGGCGGGAGCGGGCCGCGCCCGAGCCGGTCGTGCAGCGTCTCGCCGCGGAGCAGCTCGAAGACGAGGTAGGGCCCGCCCTCCCAGCGCCCGGCGTCGTGCAGCGTGACGACGTTCGGGTGGTTGAGCTGCGCCGCCGCCTCCGCCTCGCGCTGGAGCAGGTCGTCCCGGTCGGTCGAGGAGCGCGCCACCGGCCGGACGATCTTGAGGGCCACGAGCCGCTTCAGGCCGCGGTCGTGGGCCTCGTACACCACGCCGAAGCCGCCCCGCCCGATCTCCCGCACCAGCTCGAAGCGGCCCATCACGTCGCCGGGCCCGGGCAGGCTCACCCAGGCGGCCGCGATGTCCTCCTCCGGCACGCGGGCCAGCTCGGCGAGCAGGACCGAGAGGCGTCCGGGGGTGAGGCCTTTCCTCTCCTCCCCGCCGCCGCCGGCGCTGCCGTCACTGGCGCTCTCGTCCACCGGCGCGTGCCCCCGTCCGTCCCCCCCCGGAACAGGGCGGATTATCGCACGCGCGGAGAAGGCCGGTCCACGCGCCCCGCGCGGGCGCGCGAAAGAGGAGCGCCGGGACGATCGTGCGTCCGGGACCTGCCACCCGGCTGCGAGCCACGCGTCGGGTCGGGGCGGGGGGTCGATCGAGAGCTGGCCCATGGCGGGCTACCAGCCTCAAGACAGCCCTCGCCCCCGTTCGTGACGGACGGTGCGAGCGCCGTAATCGACTATTTTGCGCCGTAATGGCGAACCCTTGCGCCCAGACCGTCTTGTCAACCCGAAGCCGGTACCCCGGTTGACGGCGGGGGCCGCCGCCCTCTATGGTGCCGGCCCATGTGCCAGGCGACCCGCAGGGCCCTCCCCGAAGGCATCGAGCCCATCTCCGCCGAGGAGGCCCGCCGCCTCATCCGGCACACCTCGGGCCCCGAGTTCGAGGCGCTCCTCGCGCGCGCCGACGCGGTCCGCCGGGCGGTGCACGGCGACGAGGTCTCGCTCTGCGGCATCACCAACGCCAAGAGCGGTCGCTGCCCGGAGAACTGCGGGTTCTGCTCGCAGTCGGCCCACTTCCCCGAGGCGGAGGCGCCGGTCTACCCGCTCCTCGCGCCGCGCGAGATCGCCGAGCAGGCGAAGGCCGCCGAGGCGGCCGGCGTGCGCGAGTTCTCCATCGTCTGCTCCGGCACGCGCATCTCGCGGGAGAGCGAGCTCGCGGCCATCGAGGCGGCGGTCAGGCTGGTGAAGGAGGAGACCGCGGTGGAGCCCTGCGCCTCGCTCGGCCTCATGCGCAGGCCCGAGCTCGAGCGGCTCAAGGCGGCCGGCCTCGAGCACTACCACCACAACCTGGAGACCGCCCGCAGCCACTTCGACCAGGTCTGCACCACGCACGGCTACGACGAGCAGATCGAGACCATCCGCGCCGCCAAGGATCTGGGCCTCAAGCTGTGCTCGGGCGGGATCCTGGGCATGGGCGAGACGCCGGAGCAGCGCGTGGAGCTGGCCGAGACCATCCGCGACCTGGGCGTGGACTGCGTGCCGGTGAACTTCCTCAACCCCCGCCCCGGAACCCCCATGGCGAACCTCAGGGCCATCACCGCCGAGGAGTGCCTGGCCGCGGTGGCCGTCTTCCGGCTCATGATGCCGGGCGCGCACATCTTCGTGATGGGCGGGCGCGAGGTGAACCTGGGCGAGAGGCAGCACCTCATCTTCCAGGCCGGCGCCAACGGGACCATGGTGGGCAACTACCTCACCAGCGCCGGGCGCGCGCCGGACCAGACGGTCGGGATGATCCAGGAGCAGGGGCTCCGGGTCCGCGGCCCGGAGGACGGCCGCCCCTGGGCCTTCCACGGCGAGGCGCCCCACGAGGCCACCTGGAACCGGCGGGCCGCCCAGGGCGAACGGCGCTCGCTCCCGGTCGTCCCCTAGGCCGGCGGGCGGATGGCGGGGCGCGGCGCGCTCGGGTGGATCGACGCGGAGCTGGAGGCGCTCGCCGCGAAGGGGCTCCGCCGCTCGCTCGAGCCGCTCGCCTCGGCGCAGGGGCCGGTCGTCCTGGTGGGCGGCCGCTCGCTCGTCAACCTCTGCTCGAACGACTACCTCGCCCTGGCGGGCGACCCGCGGCTGCGGCGGGCGGCGGCGGAGGCGGCGGAGGCGGAGGGCGCCGGCAGCGGCGCGGCGCGGCTCGTGGCGGGGGACCTCCCCGTCCACGGCCGGCTGGAGCGGCGGCTGGCCGCCTTCAAGGGGACCGAGGCGGCGCTCCTCTTCAACTCCGGGTACCACGCCAACGCCGGCGTGCCGCCCGCGCTGGTGGGCCGCGGCGACGCGATCTTCTCCGACGTCCTGAACCACGCCTCCATCATCGACGGCTGCCAGCTCTCCCGGGCCGAGGTGGCCCGCTACCGCCACCGCGACGTCGAGGAGCTGGCGGACCTGCTCGGTCGGACCCGGGCGCGGCGGAAGCTGGTGGTGACCGACTCCGTCTTCGGCATGGACGGGGACGCCGCGCCGCTCCGGGAGATCGCGGACCTGTGCGACCGGCACGGAGCCATGCTCTACGTGGACGAGGCGCACGCGACGGGCGTCCTGGGGGCGACCGGCGCCGGCCTGGCCGAGGCGCTGGGCGTGACGGACCGGGTGGACGTGCACATGGGCACGCTCGGCAAGGCGCTCGGCTCCTTCGGCGCCTGCGTGGCGGGGTCGCGGCCGCTCGTGGACTGGCTCGTCTCGCGCGCCCGCACCTTCGTCTTCACCACCGCGCTCCCCCCGGCCGCCTGCGGCGCGGCGCTGGCGGCGCTGGACGTCGTCGCGGCCGAGCCGGAGCGGCGCGCCCGCCTGCACGCGCTCTCGGACCGCATGAAGGCCGGCCTCGAGCGGCTGGGCTTCCCCATGCGCGGCGTGGTCGCGCCCATCTTCCCGGTGGTCCTGGGCGAGGAGGAGCGCGCCCTGGCCGCTTCCCGGGCGCTCCGGGAGCGGGGGTTCTTCGTGCGCGCCATCCGCCCGCCCACGGTTCCGCGCGGCACGAGCCGGCTGCGGGTCTCGCTCACCGCCGGGCACGAGGAGGCACAGGTGGACGCGTTCCTGGGGGCGCTGGAGGAGACGCTGGCGCTCGTCGGCGGCCCGCCCGGGCGCTAGGATCCCCCCGTGGGCTCGCTCGGCAAGCTCCTCGTGCTGGCCGGCGCGTCGATCGCGCTCGTGGGCGTGCTGCTGCTCCTCGGGGAGCGGTTCCCCGGCCTGCGCATCGGGCGGCTCCCCGGGGACATCGCCGTCGAGAAGGACCGGTTCCGCTTCTACTTCCCCATCGGAACGTCGATCGTGGTCTCGGTCCTGCTCACGCTCTTGCTGTGGCTCCTGGGGCGGCGCGGCTGACCAGACCGCCCGGCCTGCGAGTGGCGGGCCCGGCGTCGGGCGGCCCGGACGGGTGAGAACACTGTCGCCGGCGATAGCGGGCGGGGGATGACGCAGGCGGTGGCGGAGACGCAGGCGGACGCGTAGACGAGGTCAGATCACCCGCTCGTTCCCGCCGTCGACGGGGATCTGCGCGCCGGTCGTCCTCGCGAAGAGCGGCCCGCACAACTCCGCGGCCAGCTCGCCCACGTCGCTCGAGCGGACCTCGGCCCGGAGCAGGTTCTTGGTCCGGTACTGCTCGACCGTCATCCCGTAGCTCCGGGCCCGTGCCTCCAGCACCTCCGGGGTCCAGATGCCGGTGTCGAACACCGCGTCGGGGTGGAGCGTGTTGA
>DATIUR010000362.1:0-6474 GCA_035466675.1 Anaeromyxobacteraceae bacterium
GATCCGTGCGGGGGCTCGGGAGCACGGTCAGCTTCACGCTCCCGCTCGAGGTCTACGCGGCCGACGTGCTGACCGTGGGCGCCGGCGGGCGGCTGCACGCCATCCCGCTCCAGGCGGTGGAGCGGAGCGTGCACCTGGCCGCGGCCGACGGATCCGTGCACGCGGGCCCGGCCGGACGGACGCTGGCGGTGGGCGAGACCATCCTGCCGCTGGTGCCGCTCGCCGACGCCCTGGGATTCGCCGCGCCGGCGGGCGGCGATCGGTTCGCCATCGTCGTCCGCGCCGAGGGGAGCGCCATCGCCCTCGCCGTCGAGGAGATCGGGTCGGCGGTCGGGGTGGTCCCGGCCACGGTCCCCGGCCTGGCGCAGGCCGACGCGCTCGTGACCGGGGTGGCGCGGCTCGGGGACGGCGGCGCGGTGGCGATCCTGAACCCGAGGCTCCTGCTGGCGCGCGCCCGCGCCGCCAGGTCGGCCCCGGCGGTGCGGAAGGAGACCGCCGCCTCGCCGGCCCCGCCGCGCCCCCAGGCCGAGCGACCGCCGCGGGCCGCCGCGGCGCCGCTGGAGGTCGTGCTGGCCGAGGACTCGCTCGCCACCCGCGAGGTGCTCCGCGTGCTCCTCGAGGAGCACGGCTTCCGCGTGCGCCTGGCCGGGGACGGCGAGGAGGCCCTGGCGCGGGTGGGGGAGCGGCTCCCCGACGTGGTGGTCTCCGACGTCAACATGCCGCGCCGCGACGGCCTGTCGCTCACCCGCGAGCTGCGCCGGCGCACCGAGACCGCGCGGGTGCCGGTCATCCTGCTCACCTCCCGGGACGACGAGGCCAGCCGCTCGGCCGGCGCCCGGGCGGGCGCCGACGCCTACCTCGTGAAATCCCGTTTCAACGCGGGGGTCCTCCTCGATACACTGGCGCGCATCGGAGTCCGGGCGCAACGGTGAACGAACGGGTCACGGTCGTCGTGGATGACTACGCGCTCGAAGCCCTCCCGGGGCTGGAGCGCGATCTGGCCCGCTCCGGCGCGCTCCTGATGCGGAGCTTCAAGGGGCTCCCCAATCCCAACCTGCTCCGGCGCTTCCGCGCCGCGGCGGTGGTCGGTGCGCCGGACCGGGCGGCCCTGCGGGCCCGCCTGGAGACGGCCAGCGCCGGCGTCCCGGTCCCGGTCATCGGCGTCCTCCCCCGCGGCGCCCAGGGCGGCCCCGACCTCCGCGGCCCCGGCGTGGTGGACCTCGTCCCGGCCGGCCTGGCGCGGGCCGCCGAGCGGATCCTCCTCATGGCCCGCGTGCCGGTGGTCACGGCCGTCCGGCCGGGGGGCCCGGCGCCTCCCCCGTCCGACGTCCACCGCCCCACGCCGACGCTGGCTCCGGTGCCGCTCCGGGCCGCTTCCCCCCCGGTGCCCGACGCCGCCGCCGAGATCCTGGCGGTGGCCAGCTCGACGGGGGGCGTCTGGGTGCTCGCCTCGATGCTCCGCGACCTCGACACCGGGTGGGTGGTGGCCATCGCCCAGCACCTCGAGAGCGACTTCGTCCCCTTCTTCGCCGAGTGGCTCCAGGCCGTCTCCGGGTGGCGGACGGTGGTGGTGGGCGAGCCCATCCCCTACGCGCGCGGCCTCGCCTACGTTCCCGCCGGCGGCTGGGACCTGCTCGTCGAGCGCGGGGTCCTGCGGGCCGCGCCGCCCTCGTCGCGCCACGTGCCCAGCGGGGATCGCCTGCTCGGGACGGCCGCCCGGTCCATCGGGGGACGAGCGGCCGGGCTGGTCCTCTCCGGGATGGGGGCCGACGGCTCCGAGGGGCTGGCCGGGATCGCGGCGGCGGGGGGGCGGACCTTCTGCCAGGCGCCGGCGAGCGCGGTGGTGCCGTCGATGCCCGCCAGTGCGCTCTCGCGCGCACCCGGGACGGTGACCGCCCCACCGGAGGCGCTGGCCTCCACCATCGGTCGCCCGGGCTCCGCCGATGTGGGTGTTCGTGGCCTCGCGCGGCGCCCGGGTCCCGGTTAGACTCGCCGCGCATGGAGGCCGGCCCGACAGACCGAACCGTGCGGCGCGCCCGGGTGCGCGCCGCGCTGCTCGTCGCGGGAGCCGCGGCCCTTCTCGTGGCCGCGCGTTTCCTTCCCGTGGGCGAGGTCATCGCGTCGCTGGCCGAGCGGGTCCGGGGCACCGGACCGGCCGGGGTCGCGACCTTCGGCGTGGCCTACGTGGCCGCGGAGCTGCTCGCGCTTCCGCTCGCGCCCTTCACGCTGGGCGCGGGCTGGGCCTTCGGCGCGCTCCTGGGCGCGGCCGTCACGGTCCCCGCCACCACCGTCGGCGCCACCGCCGCCTTCGCCCTGACGCGGGCCGTGGTGCGCGAGCCCGAGCGCCTCGCCGCCGGGGAGGGCCGGCTCTCGCGCGCCGTCCGGGCGGCGGGAGAGGGCGGCTTCCGGCTGGTGTTCCTGCTGCGCCTCTCGCCGCTCACGCCCTTCTCGTTGCTCAACTTCGCGTTCGGGGCGACGCCCATGCGCACGCGGGACTTCGCGCTCGCGACCTTCCTCGGGACGATCCCGTCGGCCCTCGCCTACGGCTTCCTGGGCTCGCTCCTCGCCCGGCCCGGGGATCCGATCCCGGGTGGCCCCTGGCTCATGGCGGCGGGCGTCGCCGCCACGCTCTGGGTCGCCTGGGCGCTCCGCAGCCGCCTCGCCGCCGGCGGCCGAGCAGAGTGCGATCCGGAGCCGGGGTAGACGGTTCGGGTCGGGCGGCGTCGAGAGAGAGAAGGGCGTTCCGGCAGCGTCGTCGCGGTCTTCTGTCGGGCGGTGGGAGTTCAATCCCCACAGTCCGGCACGTCGCCCGACAGCCAGACCCGGTCGGCCCGGGCTTCACTTCACGCGTACTACTACACCTATGGTCTAATCCGAACCTCCCAGGCCAGGCCGCGATTCGGGGCGACCGATTCGGGGCCTGGAGGAGGATCGGGCCGATGCGACCGCTGTCTGTGTTTCGTCCGTTCGGCGGGTGCCTCGCGCGCTCGTTCCTGCTCGCCATGGCCTGGGCCGGAGCGCTCGCCTGCGGCGCGCACCCGTCCGAACAGGAGGTGGCCGCCTCGGAGCCCGCGCTCTCGCAGGAGCCCGTGCCCTTCTCCGCGGAGGAGGTCAAGGCGATCCTGGCCACCTGCACACCGCGGCGGACGCGACGGCTTCGGAACCCCCGCCGCTGCAGAGCCGAGAGTCGGCGCGGGCAGGCCGCGCGCTCGCGACGACCTCTTCCACCGCCTTTCCCATCCTCCACCGGCCGACGAGGACGCTCTACTTCGTGGCCCCCGACTACATGAGGGTGGTCCAGCTCAACGGCGGCGGGGAGTTCGTGGCGACGCGGTACGACGGCAGCCGCTGGTATCCAGTGCTGGCGCGCTGGGAGCCCGACCTCGTCACGAGGCGGCTGACGCAAAGGGGCATCTTCTACGAGGTCGGGGACTTCGAACCCCTCGGGCTCGACGACAACGGGATCGTGGTGGGGCGGACCGTGATCGAGTATCCGCCTCCAGGCCAGGGCGGGGTGATCCACTTCGGGACAGCCTGGCTCGACTCGACGCTTGCGGCGCCGGTCGTGCACACGCTGAGCGCTCCCGGCGCGCGGACCTCGCAGTGGCTCGCCGTCTCGCGGTCGGGCGGATGGGCGGTGGGCGATGCGTACACCTACACTCCCGGAGCGTGCCAGGATGCGGTCAGCCACGCGGCCTCGTGGTCGCTTCTCGGAGGGTACGACCAGCCGGCGATGGGACCCGTCATGGACGCAACGTCGATCCCATGCCGCGGGTGCAAGGAACAGCCAGCGATCATCGGCTCGCTGGGCAACACGCTCGTCGCGGTGAACGACGCGGGCGAGGCGGTGGGGACGTCCTCGGCGCGCGACGCCGACTGGTTCTGCCGCTTGGTCCCGGACGATTGGGGTTTCGGATACGACTTCGAGGTCCACGGAATCCGGGAGCACCCGGTCTACGTCGGTCCCGGAGGGGGCATCACCGACCTCGGCCTCCTCGTCGCGCCGATCTTCACGGGGCTGAACGTCGCCGGCATCGACAACGCGGGAGAGATCGCGGGGACCGGGTGGGTGGGCAGCATGCCGACCGCCTTCCGCTACGACACCCGGAGCGGTGCGACCGTCACGTTCCCATGGGTTCCGGGCGCCACCTCGATGCGCAGCCGGGCGCGCCAGATCAACAACCAGGGTCACGTGCTCGCGAACCTGTCCATCTGCTACGGGTACAACTGCTACACGAAGACCGTGGTCTGGTCACCGGACGACCAGATCTACGACCTGGGCGAGGACCTGTCCTGGGCCAGCCTGAACGACCGGAACGAGGTGGTCGGGTCCGGGTGCAGGTACGACTACGGCCGCTACGTCTGCTCGATTTCGAATTGGCAACTCCCCCCTGCGAAGCTCACGGTGGTGGTGAGCCGCGCGGACGGGGGCGGGGAGAGCACGACCTTCGCGATGTTGCCGAGCGTGATCAGCAGCACTTACGCGCCCTACGTTGCGGGTGAGCAGGGCCTCGGGCTCGACGTGAAGTGCGTCAAGCCCTCGGGCGAGGTCGCGCGGGACTGCGAAGTGAGCCTGGGTTGGAGGGTGGAGACCGGGTCCGGCGGCCACGTGCACGACACGAACCGCCCGCCAGGCCTCATCCAGACGGCGAGCGGCCGGCGGGGAGGCTCGACCGGTCCAGGGCCCTCGGGCTCGCTCTCGGAGAGCACCGGGTCGAGCGGGACCCTTGGGATCACCTACGTTGCGCCGGAGGCATGCGGCATCACGCGGTTCGAGGCGACCGGGACCGCGACCGTGGATGGCCAACGGCTCACTTCGGATGCGGCCCACTTCGCTATCAACGTGAAGTACGACGGGCTCGCCCGTGCGGCCGCTCCCGGCCTCAGCGTCGCCGCCAATTCCACGAACCACGGCACGAACAACGGATACGCGACGCCCGCCATGGCGGCGGCGCTCGCCCGCATGGCGTCGGCGTTCGCGGAGTACCTCACGCCTGATGGCACTGTTCCGGTCCCGGTTCCCGCAATCCGCGCCACCGCGCTCTCGCTGCCGTTCGGGGGCCTGTTCGACTTCGAGACGGAGTGGCAGCCGCCGCACGAGGGCCATCGGTTCGGCACAAACGCGGATGTCGGAATGGCCGGACTCACCGGCGAACACAAGAAGGCGCTTGAAGCGGCGATTCAGGATGCGGAGGTACTCCGGACTCCCGTGGAATCCGAGTCGCCGGCCAATCCGGACGCAAGTCACTGGCACCTCAGCCTCTAGAGGAGGGGACTGTCATGGGTGTGAAGCTCCACCATCTCGTCTTCCTCTTGGCATGCTGGGTCCCTTCGGTTGCCTTTCCCGAGGGAGTAATATGCCCGCCCGCCCCTGACCAGGTCGTCGTAAACGTGTCCGCATCGCTGCGCTTCGACGTCTCCGTGCAGGCCTACGTCTACGCATACGCCGTGAAGAACGAGCCCTCGAGCGTCCAGGCTGTGGAGACCTTCGCGGTGGACGTAGCCTCGCCGGTGTCCAGGATCGCGGGCCCGGCGGGCTGGCGAGGTAGAAGGATGGACACCCGGCCATGGGTGAAGTGGGCAGCGTTGCAGGTGGCCGATCCGGACCACGTTACGAACGACGCATCGGTTCCGCCGAGCACCGTCCAGATCAAGCCTGGCAGCACGCTCGCCGGCTTTTCGTTCCAAAGCCCGAAGCCGCCCGGGCTGGCTGCGTTCCATGCGAGCGGCTTCGTCCAGTTCCCGCGCGCAACGGGATCGACACCGGCCGAGGCCGAGCTCCGGGCCGAGCAGCTGGCGGAGCGGATCGAGCGGGAGTGCCCCAAGCTCGCCCGGCCGCTCATCGACCAGGGCGTAACCGGTCCCACCGTGGGCCCGGTGGACGCGACGCCGATCCACATCGACCTCAAGCCCGGGGAGGAGCCGAACGCCGTCAACCCGCGATCGCAGGGGGTGGTGCCGCTCGCCATCCTCGGCTCGGCCACGCTCGACGCCCGGGCCATCGACGCGGGCACGATCCAGCTCGTCCCCTCCGGGGCGGCGCCGCGCGACGCGGGTCGGGTGGAGGACGTGAACGGGGACGGCCGCCCCGACCTGCTCCTGCACTTCTCCACGCCCGCCATCGGGCTCCGCTGCGGCGACACCACGGTCGTGCTCGGCGCGAGGACCCGCGGCGGTGAGCGGCTGGCCGGCTTCGACTCGGTGGCGACGCCCGGCTGCCGGTGAGGCATGGGGCTCTCTAGCCCGCGAGGGCTTCCCCGACCGCCCGCACGTGCTCCGCGGTCGCGCCGCAGCACCCCCCGGCCACCCGCAGCCCGGCCCGGAACGCGGGCGCCAGGGCCTCGGCGAAGGCGGCGGGCGGCAGCACCGCTCCGGGGAGGCCCGGGCTGGGCTTCGCCGCGAACGGGACGGAGAGCGCGCCGGCGGCCCAGCCGGCCAGGGCGGCGAGGGCAGGCCCCGGGGCGACGCAGTTCA
>DATIUR010000363.1:0-12088 GCA_035466675.1 Anaeromyxobacteraceae bacterium
TCCAGCAGCTTCCCCCCAGGGTCCTTCCCGTGCGCCGCCTGCTGGCGCCGAACCACCCGCAGCGCCCCGTTCTCCCGCGCCACCTCCGCGATCTTGATCGTCTCCGCCCCGACGTCGATCCCCACGAATCGCGACATGCACGCCTCCTGCGTCCGGGCGGCGGCGAGCCGGCCGGCGCTGGCCAGGACTTCAACGGGAGGTAGTCCTGGGGTGGCCATGTGACACGAATCGGGGCCAGCGGGAAGCCCCCGAGAGCAGCGGGCGCGCCGAGGCCACGCCAGGGAGACACGGTCTCGACGGAGACGCCCGGCTTCTCTCCGGCCGTTCCCGTCAGCCGGCCAGCGCCTCCCGGATCTCCTCGGCGCGCCGGAAGCGCCGGTCCGGGTCCTTCTCCAGGAGCCGCGCCGCCAGCCGTGCCAGCGACGGGTCCGCTCCCGGGTTCACGCCGAGCACCGGCGGCGGGGGCGCGTGCAGGATCTCCTGCCAGAGCCGGGCGGGGTCGGGCGCGCAGAAGGGCGGCAGGCCGGCCACCAGCTCGTACAGGATGACGCCCAGGCTGTAGAGGTCGCTGCGGGCGTCCACCGGGTGTCCCTGCGCCTGCTCGGGCGACATGTACCGGTAGGTGCCGACCACCCGGCCCTGCAGCGTGATCGACTCGTCGCGCTCGCTGGCGAGCTTGACCAGGCCGAAGTCCATCAGGCGGGCGCGGCGGAAATCGTCCACCATCACGTTCGACGGCTTGAGGTCCCGGTGCACGAACCCGCGCCCGTGGACGTAGGCGAGCGCGTCGACCACCTGGACCAGGACGGCGCGCAGGCGCGCGATGCGGGAGGGCCGGTTGAGCTCCTCCAGCGCTTCCGGGGAGGGCGGGGGCGGCGGCGCCGGGGCCAACCCCGGCGAGCTCTCCCGCGGCGCGCACCCCTCGGGCTGCGTCTCCGGCTCGTCGAGCAGCGCCGCCAGCGCCCGGATGGCCGCCGGGCCGGCCGCGACCGGCGGCACCGTGCCCGGATCCGTGACCGCCGCGCCGGGCGAGGGCTCGCGCGCGCGGATGGCCCGGCCGGCGCACCGGTCGAGCGCGGGCGAGAGGTAGGCGCGCAGGTCGAGCCCCTCCACCAGCTCCATGGCCAGGAAGGAGTACCCCTCCGTCACGCCCGCCTCGTAGACGCGGACGACGTGGGGGTGGTCGAGCGAGCGGAGCACCTCGAACTCGCGCGCGAGCCGGCGGGCCGCGGTGGCGTCGATGGCCGGCGCCGGGCCGAGCACCTTCACCGCGGCCAGCTGGCCGGTGTGGCGGTGGCGCGCCCGGTACACCGTTCCGATCCCGCCCCGCCCCACGACCGTGAGGATCTCGTAGGGGCCGACCACGCGGGGAGCCACGAAGATCGAGGATACGGAGACGGGGGAGGCCGGTCAAACCGGGGCGGCGCGGACGGGAGGGTGGGGCGGGACTCCCCGGGGCCGCGCCCGCCCGGGTGACCCCGCCGTCGCGCCGCGACGTGCTATAAGCCGCGCGGTGACGGAGCGATCCCTCATCGCCGACCTCGAGGCGCGCGTGCGCGCCCGCCCCGTCCCGCGCCACGTCGCCATCATCATGGACGGGAACGGCCGCTGGGCGGAGGCGCGCGGCCTGCCGCGCGTGGCCGGCCACCGGGAGGGGTCGGAGTCGGTGCGGGCGGTCACGCGCGCCGCGCGCCGCATCGGGGTCGAGGCGCTCACCCTCTACGCCTTCAGCGCGCAGAACTGGGCCCGCCCCCGGGAGGAGGTGGAGGCCCTCATGCACCTGCTGGCCGAGTACCTCGAGTCGCAGCGGGGCGAGCTGCTCCAGAACGGGATCCGGCTCGAGGCCATCGGGGATCTCGACCGGCTGCCGGGTTTCGTCCGCGACCGGCTCGCGGCGGTGCGGTCCGAGAGCGCGCGGGGCGCGGGGATGGTCCTCACCCTGGCCCTCTCCTACGGAGGCCGGGAGGAGATCGTGAACGCGGCCCGGGCCGCCGCGCGGGGCGGGAAGGTGGACGAGGCGGCCCTGGAGGCGGGCCTGTGGACGGCCGGCCTGCCGGAGCTGGACCTGCTCGTCCGCACCAGCGGCGAGCGGCGCATCTCGAACTTCCTCCTGTGGCAGGCGGCCTACGCGGAGCTCCACTTCTCCGACGTGCTCTGGCCCGACTTCCGCGAGCTGGACCTCTTCGTGGCCGTGGCCGACTACCAGAGGCGCGAGCGGCGCTTCGGGATGACGGGCGAGCAGGCCCGCTCGCGGCGGGAGTGAGCGGGTGCCGCCCTGGGACGAGAGCCGGAAGCGGAACCTCGCCCTCCGGGTCGCCTCCGGCGTCGTGCTCTTCCCGCTGGCGGTCTGGTTCACCGTGCTGGGCGGCCTGCCGTACGCGCTCCTGGTGGGCCTGGCCGCCGCGCTCTCGGCCGCCGAGCTCGTCCTCATGTTCGGCGCGATCGGCGTCGCCGGCGCCTTCGGGATCGCGGTGGCCGGCCTGCTCCCCGTGGCCGCGCTCCTCGGGCAGGGGGAGAGCCTCTTCCCGGCCTGGGGCGCCACGGCCCTGGCCGCCGCCGCCGTGCTCTTGCTCGGGCTGGTCCTGTTCCGGCGCGGCCCGCCCGAGGCGGTCGCCCGCCAGGGGGCGGTGATCGCCCTCTCCTGGCTCTACTGCGGCCTGCTCCTGGCCACGGCCGTGGGCCTGCGCGAGCGCTTCGGGGTGGGGTGGGTGATCCTGGCCTACGTGGTCACCTGGGCGAACGACACGTTCGCCTTCTTCGCCGGGCATGCCTTCGGCCGGCGCAGGCTCCTCGAGCGGATCTCGCCCAAGAAGACCTGGGAGGGCTTCGCCGGGGGCGCGGCGGGCAGCCTCCTGGGCGCGATCGTCACCCGGGCCCTGCTGCCCGACCTGCAGGCGGCGCTGGGCGTCTGGCCCACCCTGGCGGTGGCGGCCGGCGGGGCCGTGCTCGGGCCCCTGGGCGACCTGGCCGAGTCCCTGGTGAAGCGGGGCGCCGGGGTGAAGGACTCCGGCCGGATCATCCCGGGCCACGGAGGGATCCTCGACCGGATCGACGCCCTCCTCTTCGTCGTGCCCTGGGTCTACGTCTTCGCTGGGCTCCTCTCCCCCTAGGCGTTAGGAACGGGTCGTCGGCATGAAGCGGCTCGCCATCCTCGGATCGACCGGGTCCATCGGCGTCCAGGCGCTCGACGTGGTCGCGCGCTTCCCGGAGCGCTTCGAGGTGGTGGCGCTCGCGGCCGGCGGCAACGCGGCGCGCCTGGCGGAGCAGGTGCGCCGGTTCCGCCCCCGGCTGGCGGCGATGGCCGATCCCGCGGCCGCGCGCGAGCTGCGGGCCTCGGTCCCGCCCGGGGTGGAGGTGCTCTCCGGGGAGGAGGGGGCGGTCGCCGCGGCCTCGCACCCCGACGTCCACCTCGTGCTGGCGGCCATCAGCGGCGGCGCCGGGCTGCGCTCCACCGCCGCGGCCATCGAGGCGGGCAAGGCCATCGGCCTCGCCAACAAGGAATCGCTGGTGCTGGCCGGCGAGCTGCTCGTGGCCCGCGCCGCCGAGCGGGGGGTCGAGATCCTGCCGGTGGACTCGGAGCACAGCGCCATCCACCAGTCCCTGGTGGGCCACAACCGGCGGGAGGTCCGCCGCCTGCTCCTCACCGCCTCGGGCGGCCCGCTCCGCCAGGTGCCGGCCGCGGAGCTGGCCTCGGTGACCCCGGAGCGGGCCCTGCGCCACCCGAACTGGAGCATGGGGGACAAGATCACCATCGACTCCGCCACCCTGATGAACAAGGGGCTCGAGGTGATCGAGGCGCGCTGGCTCTTCGGCGTCGAGCCCCGCCGCATCGACATCGTGGTCCACCCCGAGTCGATCGTGCACTCGATGGTCGAGTACATCGACGGCTCGATGGTGGCGCAGCTCGGGGTCTCGGACATGCGGGGACCCATCAGCTACGCGCTGGGGCACCCGGAGCGGCTGCCGCTCGACATCGCCCCGCTCGACCTGGCCCGGCTGGGCCGTCTCAGCTTCGAGGCGCCCGACCCGGAGCGCTTCCCCGCCTTCACGCTCGCCTACCGGGCCCTGGAAATGGGGGGAACGGCCCCGGCCGCGCTCTCCGGCGCCGACGAGGCGGCGGTGGCGGCCTTCCTCGCCGGGCGGTGCCGCTTCACCGACATCGCGGAGATCTGCGCCGCCGCGCTCGACGCCCATTCCCCCGAGCCCCTCCGCGAGGTGGACCAGGCCATCGCCGCGAGCGACTGGGGGCGGCGGGAGGCGGAAAGGCGCGTGGGACGCGGGTAGCTGCGCGCCCTGGCGATCCGCGCTAGAAGAAGGCGGATGGTCTCCTTCGGCGCGATCGTGGTCCTCCTGGGCGGGCTCATCTTCGTCCACGAGCTCGGCCACTTCGCGGTGGCGAAGCTCCTGGGCGTGAAGGTGATCCGCTTCTCGATCGGCTTCGGCCCCCGGATCCTCGGCTTCCGCCGCGGGGAGACCGAGTACCGCATCTCGCTCCTCCCGCTGGGCGGCTACGTGAAGATGGCCGGCGACGACCCGTCCGAGGAGATGGCCCCCGAGGACCGCGGGCGCGGCTTCCTGGAGCAGCCGCCCTGGAAGCGCCTCGTCATCGCCCTGGCCGGTCCGGCCTTCAACCTCGCCTTCCCCTTCGTCCTCTTCTTCGCGGTCCACCTCGCCCAGAACGGGAGCCCGGTCCCGGACGCGGTGGTGGGCATGGTGACGCCGGGGCCGGCCGCGGCGGCGGGCCTCCGCCCGGGCGACCGGATCCTGTCGGTGGCCGCCCCCGGGCAGGCGCCGCGGCGGGTCCGCAGCTTCGACGACCTGCCCAGGCTGGTCTCGCCGCACCCGGGCCTGCCCCTGGTCTTCGAGGTCGAGCGGGATGGGCGGCGCGTCGAGCCCGTCACCATCGTGCCGGCCGCCGAGCGGGATCCGAACCCCGTCGAGAAGCGGCCGCGCGGCGTCATCGGCGTGGCGGCGGACTTCGCGCCGGCGGTGGTCGCGCCGGTCGTGCCGGGCGCGGCGGGGCCCCTCGAGCCCTTCGACCTGGTGGTCCGCGCCGGCGGCGCCCCGGTGCGCCACCTGCTCGAGCTGGAGCGTGCCGTGGCGGCCGCCTCCTGCGGCCCCCTCGATCTGGAGGTCGTGCGGGAGCGGCCCGTGGTCCTGCCGGGCGCGCGCCCCGCCACCGCCGGGGTGGTGAAGCTCGCCGGGGTGCCCACCTGCGCCGACGGCGCGCCGGCGATCGTCCCGGCGGTGTACCTGCTCTCCACCTACGTCGCCACCGTCGTCCCGGGGAGCCCGGCCGACCGGGCCGGCATCCGCCGGGGCGACGCGATCGTCTCGGTGAACGGGAAGCCCGTCCGCACCTTCAAGGACGTGGACGCGCTGGGCGCGTTCCGCCTGGAGGGCGGCCGGGGCGCGCCGGTGGCGCTCGGGCTCCGCGACGGCCGCTCGGTCGAGCTCGCCCCCGTCGCGGAGAGCTACGTGGACGAGGACACGAACGAGCGGCTGGTGCGGCCCTTCGTCGGCCTCCGCCCGGACGACCGCCCCGTGGTCTCCCTGGGCGCCCTGCGCGTGAACGAGGTCACGGTCCGGCGCGGGATCGGCGAGGTCGCCGCCATGTCGTGGGACAAGGTGGTGGGCACCATCCGCTGGACCGTCCTGGGCATCGCCATGATCGCCACCGGCGAGGTCAGCTTCCGCACGGTGGGCGGCCCCCTCTACCTCTTCACCGTGGCGTCGAGCGCGGCCGAGGAGGGCCTGGACGTGTTCCTCTCCGTGATGGCGCTCATCAGCGTCAACCTCGGCCTGCTGAACCTCTTCCCCATCCCGGTGCTCGACGGCGGCCACATCGCCGCCGCGGTGGTGGAGTCGGTGACCCGGCGCCCCCTCTCGATCCGGACGCGCGAGATCGCCAACCTGATCGGGCTCATCCTGATCGTCACCCTCATGGTGTTCGTCTTCCGCAACGACATCCTGAGGCTGTTGCCGCCGCCCCCCGGGGCGGGGTAGCGGTGGGGCGTGCTCGTCGCCGCCGTCGACACGGCCACGCTCACCCTCTCCTGCGCCCTGGTGGAGCTCCGCCCCGGCGCCCTCCCGGAGCTGCTCTGCGATCGCACCGACCGGTCCGCCGCGCCCGGGGTGGGCCCGTCCGGCGGGCACGGCGCGCGCCTCCCCGGGGCCCTCCAGGACCTGCTCGTCGCGGTGGGGAAGACGCTCCCCGACGTCGAGGGGTACGCGGTCGGGCTCGGCCCCGGCTCCTTCACCGGGCTCCGCATCGGCCTCGCCACCTGGAAGGGGCTCGCCTACGCCAACCGGCGCCCCATCGCCGGCGCCTCGAGCCTGGCCGCCATGGCGCTCGGCGCGGCCGCGGAAGCCGGCGAGGGGGCGGTCCTGGTCCCGCTCCTCGACGCGAAGAAGGGCGAGGTGTACGCCGGCTTCTACCGGGTGGCCGCGGGCACGGTGGAGGCCGTCCTCCCGGAGGCGGCCCTCTCGCCGGCGGCGCTGCTCGAGAGGATCGGGGCCCTGCCCGCGGGGACGGCGGCGCGGGCGTTCGGGGAAGGGTACGAGGCGCACGCCGCGGCCCTGGACGGGCGGCTGCCCCGGCTGGCCGCGGGCGCGGCCACGCCCCACGCGTTCCAGGTGGCGCGGCTCGCGGCGCCCCGCCTGGCCGAGGGTCCCTTCGACGCGCAGGCCCTCTTCGCGCTGGAGCCACACTACGTCCGGCTGAGCGAGGCCGAGGTCAAGTTCCCCGGGGGGATCGGGCCCGGCGCGGAGCGCTGAGCGCGGGATCCGGGGCGGCGGCCACGGCCGGGTCGAGGCCGAGGTCGGTTCCGGGGTCGGGGGAGGCCCCTCCCGGGCGGGCCCGAGCCGGCGCCGCCCCGCTACACTCGACGAGGATGCGCGTCTTCGTGACCGGGGCCACCGGGCTCATCGGCAGCGCGCTGTGCGGGGCGCTGCTCGGGAAGGGCCACGCCGTGACGGCGCTCTCGCGCGCTCCCGACGCGGCCCGCCGGCTGCCGCTCGGCGCACGGGTGGTGACGGGCGATCCCGCGGTGCCGGGGCCCTGGCAGGAGGATCTGGCCTCCTGCGACGCCTGCCTGCACCTCGCCGGCGAGCCCATCGCCGAGGGCCGCTGGACGCGGGAGAAGAAGCGGCGCCTCGCCACCTCGCGGGTGGACTCGACCGAGCGCGTGGCGGAGGTGATCGCGGCCCGCGGGCCGACCGTGCTGGTCCAGGGGAGCGCGGTCGGCTTCTACGGCTCGCGGGGCGACGAGGTGCTGGACGAGGCCTCCGCCGCCGGGCAGGGCTTCCTCGCCGACCTGTCCCGCCGGTGGGAGGCGGCCGCGGCCCCCGCCGCGCGGCGGGCGCGGGTGGTGCTCCTGCGCACCGGCGTGGTGCTGGCCCGGGACGGGGGCGCCCTCCCGCGGCTCACCCTGCCGTTCAAGCTGTTCGCGGGCGGCCCCATCGGCGCGGGCGCCTTCTGGTTCCCCTGGATCCACCTCCGGGACGAGGTGGGGCTCGCCCTGCTGGCCCTCGAGGACGGGCGCGCGGCCGGGCCCGTGAACGCCACCGCTCCCGAGCCGGTCCGCAACCGCGAGCTGGCCGGGGCCCTGGGGCGCGCCCTGGGGCGGCCCAGCTTCGTCCGCACGCCGGAGGCCGCCGTGCGGCTCGCGCTGGGGGAGATGGCCGAGGCCGTCCTGGCGAGCCAGCGGGTGGTCCCGCGACGGGCGCTCGAGCTCGGCTACTCCTTCCGCTTCTCCACCATCGGCGACGCGCTCCGGGATCTGCTCGGGCGCTGAGGGAGGGACCGTGGCCCCTGGATCGCTCCACGTCGTGGTGCTCGGGGCCACCGGCCTCGTGGGCCGGGAGATCCTGCGCGCCATCGAGGACCTCGAGCTGCCGGTCGCCTCCATCCGCCTGCTCGCCACCGAGCGCTCGGCCGGCGGGACGCTCGAGTTCCGCGGGGAGGAGGTGGGGATCGAGGCGGCGAAGGAGGGGGCCTTCCGGGGCCGCGACATCGCCTTCTTCGCCGCCGGGCCGGAGGCCTCGCGGGCGTGGGCGGAGCGCGCCCGGGCCGAGGGGGCGCTCGTCGTCGACGGGTCCTCCGCCTTCCGGATGGAGCCGGACGTCCCCCTGGTGGTCCCCGAGGTGAACGCCGGCGCGCTCGCCACCCTGCCGCCGCGGGGGATCGTGGCGAGCCCGTGCGCGGCGGTGACCGGCCTCGCCGTCGTGCTCGCCCCGCTCGCCCGGGCGGCGGGGCTGGAGCGGGTGGCCGTCACCACGCTCCAGGCCGTGGCGGGCCTGGGCCAGCGCGGGGTCTCGCAGCTCGAGCGCGAGGCCCAGGCGCTCCTGAGCGGCCGCGAGCCGGAGGGCGAGGGCCCCATCCCGCACCGGATCGCCTTCAACCTGGTGCCGCAGGTCGGCGCCTTCGCGGACGGGACGAGCGAGGAGGAGGCCCGGATGGCGCTCGAGACGCGGAAGGTGCTGGGGGAGCCCGGCCTCCGCCTCACCGCCACCGCCATCCGCGCGCCGATCTTCTACGGCCTCGCGGCCGCGGTGAACGTCGCGGCGGGGAGGAAGCTCTCGGCCGCGGAGGCCCGGGAGATCCTGCGGCGGGCCCCCGGCCTCAAGGTGCTCGACGAGCCGGCGGAGCGCGTCTACCCGATGCCCATGCTCGCGACCCTGGACGACGCGGTCCACGTGGGGCGCATCCGCGAGGACGCCTCGCAGGAGCGAGGGCTCGACCTCTTCCTGGTGGTGGACGAGATCCGCAAGGGCGCCGCCCTGAACCTGGTCCAGATCGCGGAGATCGCCGCGGCGCGGCTGTAGGGCGCGGCCCCGGCGCTCGGGCCCAGGGGCGCGCGTGCCAAATTGGCAGCGCCGGCCGGCACCCTCCGGCGACGCTGCCAAGATGGCAGGGCCCGGTCCCGGGCGAGGCGAGGAGGAGAGGCCAACCGCCCGCCGCGCGGCGCCCCGGAATGCTTGCCGAAATGGCGCCGCCCTTGCAGGATGGCGCCTCGCCATGACACGACGCGCAGCCCTCCTCGCCCTGCTGGCAACGCCCGCGCTCGCCTCGGCGCAGGCCGGGATCATCACGTTCGCCCCGGACACGTACGTGAACCTGGCGGACTGCGCCGGTGACACCATCACGCTCGACTGGACCGTGCTGCTCGAGTCGGGAGCGGTGCTCAATCCGGCCTGGACATACAAAATCTACGCGTCGGGCACGGCACCGAACGGTACGCCGGCCTCCTGCGCGGACACCGCGGGACAGGTGGGGGGCGACATCACCCCGGTCAGCCTGGCGGAGTCCGTCGAGCGCAGCGCGAGCGACATCGTCGGGGCGGCCGGCTTCAGCTGCGGCACGGTGACGGAGCCCACCATCTACGTCTGCGCACACCTCCTCGACGCCGGCTCCGTCAAGCAGGGGAGCGCCACCGGGTCGCTCAAGCTGCAGCTCCTCAAGCCCGCCGTGCCGTCGGCACCGACGGTGACGCCCGGGGACACGTGTCTCTACGTCTCCTGGACCGAGGTCAAGGCGACGTCCACGACGGCCGCTGCCGCAAAGTACCGGGTCGAGGTGTCCACTACCGATCCCGAGGACCCTGTCACGCACAGCGACACGACCAGCGAAACGCACACCACCATCTGCGGCCTTCTTAACAAGAACCTCGCCGGAAATGCCGTAATCTACACCGTTCGCGTCATTGCCATCAGCGCGGGCGGGAACGAGAGCGACCGATCGCCATCGACGCAGGGGGACCCCATCGCGTCGGACGACTTCTGGACCCACTACAAGAAACAGGGCGGCCAGGAGGAGGGCGGCTGCTCGACCGGCGGCGCGGCGGGTCTCCTCGCGCTCCTCGGGGCGCTCGCCCTGCGCGCGGCAGGAAGGAGGCGGTCGTGAGGCACGCGGTCGTCACCGCGGCCCTGGCGGCGCTGCTCGCGGCCGCTCCCGCGGCCCGCGCCGAGTCGCCGCGCTGGGGCTCCTTCTCCCTGCGGGGCCAGACCTACCGGCCCAACGTGGACGCGGAGTTCGGCGGGTCGGGCCCCTACGAGACCATCTTCGGGACCGGGCGCGGCTGGGTGTTCCGGGGCGACTTCGCGCGGACCGTCTGGGACTCGAAGGGGTTCGGCGCGCTCGAGGTCTCCCTCGGGACCGGCTACTTCAGCGACACCGGGAGGGCGGTCCTGGAGGACACCACGACCCCGTCGGTCGCGGACGAGACCACCTTCCGCGTCGTGCCGCTCACGCTCTCGGTCGGCTATCGGTTCGACTGGCTCTCCCGGCGGTTCGAGGTCCCGGTCATGCTCTACGGGAAGGCCTCGCTCGAGCGGCTCAACTGGTGGGTGGCGGACCACAGGGGCGTCACGGTCGAAACGGGCGCCACGAACGGCTACAGCTTCACTGGCGGCGTCGGCTTCCTGCTCGACTTCCTCGACCCGGGCCTGGCGCGCGAGATGGAGCGCGACACGGGCGTGAACGACACCTGGCTCGTCTTCGACGTGACGAAGAGCGTGGTGGACGACTTCGGCTCGGGCACGAGCTGGGACCTCTCGGACGAGTCGATCTCGCTCGGGTTCGGGCTGATGTTCGCGTTCTAGCCCGCAGCGCCCAGCCGCCGGTGCTTCAGGGCCGGCAGCTCCTGGCGCACCCGCTCCAGGCGGTCGCGCCGGAAGGGCGCCACGCACACCCCCTCGCCGTCGGGGCAGCGGGCCAGCACCACGCCCCAGGGATCGACGATCATGGCGTTGCCGAAGGTCTGCCGGTTGGCCGAGTGCCGCCCCACCTGCGCCGGGGCCATCACGTAGGCGAGGTTCTCGATGGCCCGGGCCCGCACCAGGACCTCCCAGTGGTCCTTGCCGGTGAAGAGCGTGAAGGCGGACGGGATGGTCAGGATCTCCGCGCCCAGCTCCGAGAGGCGCCGGTACAGCTCCGGGAAGCGCAGGTCGTAGCAGACCGTCAGGCCGATGCGGCCGAGCGGCGTCGGGGCCACCACCACCTGGTCCCCGGGGACCACCACCTCCGACTCCGCGTAGCGGGCGCCGTCCGGGATGTTCACGTCGAACAGGTGGATCTTGCGGTAGACGGCGGCGATCGACCCGTCGTCGGCCAGGAGCACGCTGGTGTTGGCCGTCTTGCGGGGGTCGTCCACCTTCTCGGCGATCGAGCCGGCCAGCACGAAGAGGCCGAGCCGGCGCGCCACCTCGCGCAGCGCGCCCAGGGTCGGCCCCTCCAGCGTCTCCGCGCCCGCGTACCGAGCCTCCTCCGGACCCATGAACGAGAAGTTCTCGGGCAGGCCGACCAGCTTCGCGCCCAGCCCCGCCGCCTCCCGCACCAGGCGGACCGCGGCGTCGAGGTTCCGGGCCCGGTCCGCCGTGGACGTCATCTGGACGGCGCCGACCAGGAAGGCGGGCGAGGTCATGGACTTCCCTTACCACGGCGGCTGCGGCGTGGCCTCCCATTGAAGCGGCCCCTCGGCGCCGGTAGACTCCGGGAGACCCGGCCCGGTCGGCCGGGGTCGACGTGCCGCGAACCCCACGCCTCCTCCTCGCCGCCCTGGCGGCGGCCACCGTCGCCGCCGCTCCGCCGCGGCCGCGGGTCGATCCGGACGCCGTCGACGAGGCGCGCCGGCCCGGGCCGCCCGAGCGGATCTCTTCGCCGCGCGCCATCCTCCACTACCTCGAGGCCCGGCGCGCCACCCGCGCGGGAGACGCCACCCGCGCCGCCGAGGAGCTTCGCCTGGCGGTCGCGCACGATCCCGACAGCGCCGAGCTGCGCGTGGCCCTGGCCCTGGCCCTGGCCCACTCCGGCCGGCTCGACGAGGCCGAGGTGGAGGCCAGCCGCGCGGTGGAGCTGGACCGCGAAGGGCCGCCGGCCACCGACGCGCACGTCCTCCTGGCGCGCATCCACGGGGCGCGGCGGGACCCGCGGAAGGCCGCGGCCGTCCTCCGGGAGGCGATCCGGATCGAGACCGCCCGGGCGGAGGCGGGGGAGAAGGCGGACCCCGCGCCCTGGAGGATCCTGGCGGAGATGCAGCTCGAGGCGGGCGACCCGGAGGCGGCGACGCGCGTGCTCGAGGACGCGGCC
>DATIUR010000364.1:0-6504 GCA_035466675.1 Anaeromyxobacteraceae bacterium
AGCGCCGAGGGGAACGCCTCCCCCGCGGGGCCCGTGGTGGGCCGTGCTTCCGCGACCCGGATCGCGGACCGGTCGCTCAGCTCGCCACCGGGTCCCGCCCGGCGTGCCGGCGCACCTGCGCGAGCAGCTCGTCCACCTCGAAGGGCTTGCGGATGAAGCCCTCCGCGTCGATGGCCACCCGCGGCTCGAGCGCGGTCAGCACCACCACCGGGATGCCGGCCAGCTCGGGGTCGCGCTTCTGCTCCGCGCGGAACTCCCAGCCGTTCATCCCCGGCATCATCAGGTCGAGCAGGACGACCGACGGGTGGTAGGCGCGGCACTTCGTGAGCGCCTCCTCGCCGTCGCCCGCGCCCAGGACCTGGTAGCCCTCCTCGGAGAGGACCTCCGCCACTGCTTCTCGGATGTCGGTGTCGTCGTCGACGACCAGGACCGGCGCCATGCTGCCTTCTATTTACCCGGACCGGCGGTGGACCGCAACGACGTGATCGCACTCGGAGTGTAGCCCCGAAGGGTTCACGCGCGGCGTCCTGCGAGCGGGGGACACGCCGGCGCTAGCGTCCGGCGAGGTGCACGCCGTCGAAGAGGAGCGACGGCGTCCGCATCGGCGAGTACGGGTAGGGATCGTTCCCGACCGCGCGCAGGCGCGTCCACAGCTCGGCGTGGTTTCCCGACACGTTCATCTCTCCCACCGGCTCGGCCGTCCGCCCGCCGCGCACGCGGAACCCGCGCAGGCCGAGCGAGAAGTCGCCGGTGGTCCCGTTCGAGTTCCCGCCCAGGAAGCCCGTCACCAGCACGGCCTCGCCCGCGTCGGCGGCCAGCCCCTCGAGCGGCCTCGGGCCCGGCGTCCAGGCGAGGTTCGAGACCCGCGCGGTGGTGGGGGCGCGGCCGAGCTTTCGCCCGTAGTAGGTGTCCACGTAGTAGGCGCGCAGCACACCCCGCTCGAAGACCGGGAAGGGGCGCGCCGCCATCCCCTCGCCGTCGTAGAGCCTCGAGCCGAAGCCGCGCGGGACGAGGGGGTCGTCCCGGAGGTCGAGCGCCTCGCTCCCCACCCGCTCGCCCAGCCGGCCCTCGAGCCAGGAGCGCTTCTGCTGGAGCGCGGAGGCGGCCAGCGGGCCGAGGAGCAGGCCGACCAGCCGGCCGGCGGCCCGGTTCTCGACGACCACCGGCAGGACGCCCGACTCGCCCTTCACCGCCCCGACGCGGGCGAGCGCCCGCTCCGCGGCGCGGCGGCCGACCGCCTCCGGCGTCTCGAGCGCGCTCCGGTGCCGGGCCCCGCTCGCGCCCGACTCCTCCGGCCGCCGGCCGTCGGGGTCGCGCACCGTCACCTCGGCGCCGATCCAGAAGTCGGTGCCGCGGCGGGTGCCCTCGAAGCCGTTCGTGTGCACGAGCGCGCTCTCCGAGCGGGTGTCGGAGACCCCGGCGGTGACCGAGAGGATCCGCTCCGCCCCCGGCACCGACCGGGCGGCGGCCTCGAGCGCCCCGGCCTGGCGCCGGCGCTCCGCCGCGTCGAGCGCGGCGTGGGTGGGATCCTCCAGGTCGAGGGCCACGGCGGCCTGCCCGCGGTACCGCTCCGGCTCGGGCAGGCGCCGGTGCGGGTCGGGCTCGAGCCGGCGGGCCAGCGCCACCGCGTTCTCGACGAACCGCTCCAGCGCCTCCGGGCGGAGGTCGGAGGTGGAGACCGAGGCGTAGCGCCCGTCCACGTACAGGTCGAGCCCGAGCCCGCGGGTGGTGGCCTCGCTCACCTTCTCCAGCTTGCCGTCGCGCCAGGCCACCTCGACGTGGCGGGCGCGGTAGCCCCCGGCCGCCGCCTCCCCCGCGCCCTTGCGCAGCGCCAGGTCCGCGGCGGCGCGGGTCACCTCGAGCAGGTTCACGGGCCGCGTCCCCCCACCGTCATGGACGAGACGCGCACGGTGGGCATGCCCTGGGAGACCGGCACGCTCTGCCCGTCCTTGCCGCAGGTCCAGCCGCCCTCGTCGATGGCGAGGTCGTCCGAGACCATGTCGATCCGCTCCAGCACCTTCGGCCCGTTCCCGATGATGTTCACGTCCTTCACCGGCCGGGTGAGCTTGCCGTCCTCGATGAGCCAGCCGTTCTTCACGTAGAAGGTGAAGTCGCCGGCGCCGATCTGGACCTGCCCGTTGGCGAAGTTCGAGCAGAAGATGCCCCGCTTCACCGACCGCACGATCTCCTCGGTCCGGTGCGGCCCGGGCAGCATGTAGGTCGCCCGCATGCGCGGCAGCGGCGGGTGGCGGTAGCTCTCCCGCCGTCCGTTCCCGGTGGGGGCGACGCCGTAGTGGCGGGCCGAGATGGCGTCGTGCAGGAAGGTGGCGAGGACGCCGTTCTCCACCAGGCGGGTCACGCCGGCCGGGTTCCCCTCGTCGTCCACGTTGATGGCGCCGCGAGCGCCCTCGGGGGTGGCGTCGTCCACCACGTTCACGAAGGGGGCCGCCACCGGCTTGCCGATCCGGTCGGCGTAGATCGTCACGCCCTTGCGGGCGAAGTCGGCCTCCATGCCGTGGCCGATCGCCTCGTGCAGGAGGATCCCGGAGGAGCCGGCCCCGAGCACCACCGGCATCTCGCCGGCCGGCGGCGGCCCCGCCTCGAACAGGATGGCCGTGCGCGCCACCGCCTCGCGCACCACCCGCTCGAGCCGGTCCGGCCCGTAGAACTCGAAGCCGGCGCGCCCGGCCACGTTGTACCCGTTCTGCTCGCGCCGCCCGTCCTGCTCGGCCAGCACCGAGAGGCCGAGCAGCGTCATGGGCTGCGCGTCCTCCACGATCCGTCCGGACGAGTCGGCCACCAGGATCGCGCCCGACTCGTCCCGCAGCCAGACGCTCACCTTGCGGACGCGCGGGTCGGCCGCGAAGGCGCGGTCGGCGAGCCCGGAGAGCAGCGGGACCTTCTCCTCCGGGGTGACCTCCTCCCAGGGGCGCAGGAGCGGGTAGCGGCGGGGCAGCGGCCCGCCCACGTGGAACCGGACCGGGGCGTCGCGCGAGGGGCCGTCGGCGATGGCCGCCGCGGTGCGCGCGCACTCGAGCAGCGCCGCCGGGGAGAGGTCCTCGGTGAAGCCGTACCCGGTCTGGTCGCCCTTCACCACCCGCACGCCGGCGCCCAGGTCCACCCCGGCATGGGCCCGGTTCACCGCGCCGTCCTCGAGGCCCACGTCGGAGGTGACGCGGTGCTGGAGGAAGACGTCGGCGTGGTCCCCGCCCCGGGAGAGGGCGGCGGCCAGCGTGTCGAGGAGCATGCGCTCGGTCACGCCGAAGCGCGCGAAGTAGCGGATCTGGGAGTCGGCCATGGAGGGAGGGGACCGCCCCGAGCGGAACCCGCCGTCTTCATTAACCCGGCCCGGGGGAAATGCTAAAGGATCCGGCATGCCGACCGCCAAGGTGAACGGGACGGAGATCTTCTACCGCGACGCGGGCGGGCAGAGCCGCGACGTGGTGCTGCTCCTGCACGCCTTCCCGCTCCACTCCGGGATGTGGTCGCGCCAGATCGCGGCGCTGGAGAAGCGGCACCGCGTCATCGCGCCCGACTACCGCGGGCTCGGGAAGAGCGCGCCGCCGCGCGAGCCCTCCACCATGGAGCTGCTGGCCGCCGACGTGCGGGCGCTGCTCGCCCACCTGCGCGTGGAGCGGGCCGGGGTGGCCGGCCTCTCCGTGGGCGGGTACCTGGCCTTCGAGCTGTACCGGCAGGCGCCCGGCCTGTTCCGCGTCCTCGCCCTGTGCGACACGCGCGCCGGCGCCGACACGCCCGAGGGCGCCGCCGGCCGGGAGAAGTTCGCGCAGACGGCCACCGAGAAGGGGCTCACCTGGGTGGCCGAGGACATGATCCCGAAGCTGCTCCGCCCGAAGCCCGACCCGGCCGCGGTGAAGGAGGTCCACTCCCTCATCGCCCAGGGGTCGCCCGCGGGCGTGGCCGCCGCGCAGCGCGGGATGGCGAAGCGGCCCGACTCCTTCCCCACGCTGGCCACCATCGCCTGCCCCACCCTGGTGGTGGTGGGCGAGGAGGACGGCCTCACCCCGCCGGCCGAGTCGGAGAAGATGGCCGCGGCCGTGAAGGGGGCGCGGCTCGTGCGGATCCCCGCGGCCGGCCACCTGCCGAACGTCGAGAACCCGGAGCCGTTCACGCAGGCGCTCGCCGAGTTCTTCGGGTCGCTGCCGGCGTAGGCGGCGCTCCCACATCCGCCGTCTGGACGGGCGCCCCAGGCCGTGCTCTGACACGGTGAGTGCGCCCCGATCCCATGGAGAGAGCCATGCGCGTCGCCCGCCGCCCCGTCCTCGGACTCCTTCTCGCCGCCGCCCTCGCCTTCGCCGGCTGCGGCGGAGACGGAGGACCGAGCGGGCCCGCCGACGTCACCCCCCCGACGGTGACCGCGACCAGCCCCGGCACCGACGCCGCCGGCGTCGCGATCGGCGCGTCCCTCACGGCCACCTTCAGCGAGCCCATGAACGCGGGCACGCTCTCCCCCTCGACCTTCCTCCTCGCGCGGGGGACCACGCCGGTCGCCGGCTCGGTCAGCTACGACGGCGGCTCCCGCAGGGCCACCTTCGCCCCGGGATCCCCCCTCGCCCACTCGACGACCTACACGGCCAGCCTCACGGCCGAGGCGACGGACGTCGCCGGGAATCCCCTGGTCGTCCACACCTGGAGCTTCACGACCGCCGCGCCGCCGCCTCCGCCGAGCGGCTGGAACGCGCAGGTGACGCTCGGGACGCCCCGCGACGACTTCTACGTGGACATCTACGGCGTGGACGTGGACCTGAACGAGGGCGGCACCGGGATCGCCGCGTGGGAGGAGGACGGGGACACGACCGGAACCGTGTGGGTCGCCTGGTACCGGGCCGGCGCCTGGGAGGCGGCGGCGCAACTCTCCGAAGCCGGCACGCACGCGATCCTCCCGCGCGTCGCCCTGAACGACGCGGGGGAGGCGGTGCTCGCCTGGGAGGTCGTCGGGCACGACGGGGCCGCGATCGTGAGCCGAACCGTCTGGGCGCGGCGCTTCGCCGGCGGTGCCTGGACGGCGGCGGTCCGGATCTCCGACGCGCCCCCGGCGTCCTACACCCTCTACTCCTACCGGCCGCGCGCCGGCATCGACGCGGCGGGGAACGCGCTCGTCGCCTGGGACCAGTCGGACTCGAGCGGCACCTTCCCGGACGGGATCGTGGCGAGCCGGTTCGCCGGGGCGGGCTGGAGCGCGCCCTTCCAGGTGAGCAGCCCCGGGATCTACGCCGCCTGGGCCGACGCGGCGGTGAGCACGGACGGGAGCGCGGTGGTGGTGTGGGAGCAGAGAACGAGCCCGTTCAGCACGAACATCTGGGCGTGCATCTTCGACGGCGCGGCCTGGGGCGCTCCCCAGGCGATCGGCCCGGCCGATCTCGTGGACTACGAATGGGCGACCCGCACGCGCGTGGTGATGGACGCCGCGGGCCGCGCCTTCGCCGTCTGGGAGGAGAGCCGCACGGGCGGGAACCGGATCGGGGCCGCCTGGTTCGACCCCGCCGTCCCGACCTGGAGCGCGCCGGCCACGCTGGCCACCTCGGCCGCGATCACCGACCACCTCTCCTTCCCCTCCATCGCCACCGACGGAAGCGGGAACGCCTTCGCGGTCTGGCAGTCGGACGTGCCGGGCGGGAGCACCGCCGACGGGGCGGCCGCCCGCTACGACGGGGCCGGCGGCGCCTGGGCGGCGTCGTCGTTCTTCGAGACGGGCGGCGACGTGCCGTACGCGGTGGCCGCCATGGACGGGGCGGCGAACGGCTGGGCGCTCTACAGCATGTCCGGGATGAAGGCCCGGCGGGACGATCCGGCGCTGGGGTGGCAGTCCGTCTCCTCCGTCGGCCAGGGGTACGCCACCGACGCCGAGGCGAACGGGTCCGGGATGGTGATCGTGGGCGGGTACAACCGGTACTACGCGACCACGGCCTTCCTCATCTCGGCGCGGGCGTCGGTGTACGTGCCGTAGGGTCCGGCGTCACGAAGGGCCGCTCCCCTCACCGCGGAGAGGGGCCAGCGCTGCCCGTTCCGCCCCGCCGCGGCCGGCCTGGCCCGCCTTGACATGCGCACCACGATCGAGCTCACCGACCGCCAGCGCGCCGCCCTCCTCAAGCTCGCGGCCGAGCGGGGCGAGAAGGGATTCTCCCGCC
The DNA here is from genome assembly GCA_035466675.1 of Anaeromyxobacteraceae bacterium. GTDB lineage: Bacteria > Myxococcota > Myxococcia > Myxococcales > Anaeromyxobacteraceae > Anaeromyxobacter. The sequence continues at coordinate 6,147 of DATIUR010000364.1, forward strand.
TCGTCCAGGAGGCGATCGAGCACTACCTCGAGTCCGGCCGGGGCCGGAAGGAGCGGGTGGAGCGGGCGGTCTCCCGGCTCGGGACGCTCTCCCGCCGCGAGGCCGACGCCCTGCGTGCCTCCGTCCGGCGCGCCCGAGAGGGCCCCTGGCGGTGATCGTCGTCGACGGCCGTCAACGCCTTCGATCTCTGGACCGGGGCGCGCACCTCCCGGCAGCTCGAGACGCTCGGCACCCTGCTCGCGGCCATCGCGATCCTGCCCGTGGACGCGGAGGCGGCCGAGGTCGCGGCGGCAGCGCGGCGCCGCCTCGAGCAGGAGGGCCGGCCCATCGGGACGGCCGATTACCTGATCGCGGGCGT
>DATIUR010000365.1:0-7940 GCA_035466675.1 Anaeromyxobacteraceae bacterium
TCCAGCAGCTTCCCCCCAGGGTCCTTCCCGTGCGCCGCCTGCTGGCGCCGAACCACCCGCAGCGCCCCGTTCTCCCGCGCCACCTCCGCGATCTTGATCGTCTCCGCCCCGACGTCGATCCCCACGAATCGCGACATGCACAACCCCCACGGACCCCGAAATCAGCGTGCACGGCAGGACCGATCCCCAGGGCGAGGCGACGGCCGGTGACCGTGTGACACGTCCCGGGTCCCGGCGAGAACCCCCAAAATGGGTAGCGGCTCTTGAGGGAGCGCAAGACGAGACTCCTTCTCGCGAGCCCACCGTCGCCGGTCCACGGCGCGACCGCGGAGCGGACGTCGGCGCGATCCCGCCGTCCGCGCCCCGTCAGCGCCCGGCCAGCCGCCGCTCGAGGGCCTCGGCGAGCAGGTCGGCGCGCCGCGAGATCCGCGAGGGGAAGACGCAGCCGCTCACCACGATCTCGAGCGCGGTGCCGCCCTCGGCCGCCCGCGCGGCGCACCAGGCCACGAGCGGGTCGAAGGCGAGGCGGAGCGCGACGCCGGCCGCGAGCACGACCACGCTCGCCGCGAGCGGGCCACGCACGCTCACGAGCGGCCCGGAGACGAGCGAGCCGATGGCCAGGGCGAGCCCGGCGTGCGCCAGCATCGAGCCCGAGAACGCCCACCCGCCGCGGCTGGCCAGCACCACCCGCGCGGCCTGGGCGTCCTCCACCCGCTCCACCCGGAACCCCGAGCGGCGAAGCTCCTCGGAAGCCGCCTGAAGCGCGAGGCCGACGCTGGCCGGGGCCTCGAGCACGCGGTGCTCCTGGTGGCGCTTCAGGGCCGGAACGTGGCTGCGCCGGCGAGCGACCTCGCTCGCGGTGCGCAGGAGGCCCGAGACCACGATGGCCGCGATGGCGACGAGCGATGCGCCGGCCCTGGCGACGGCGTCGTCCGCGAGGGCGATGACGGCCGCGGCGCAGACGGCGATCCCGGAGATCGCGGCCACCCCTCCTACGGGGGTGGTCCGGAGCGACGGCTGCTCGCCCTCGGCGACCACGAAGCGGAGCGGACCGCGGCCGTTCAAGCCGTCCCCCTTCCCCTGCTCGGTAGCTGCAACGACCAGGCCGCCGCCGCGTCCAGGTGCCCGTCCCCGGTCCCCGAAATTCGTGGCGGGTTTCGCGCCCTCACGCTCCGGGCGCCGGGGTCGCACTGCGGGTCCATGGGAGTTAACGCGCAGCCATGGGCGAAATCACGCTGCCGTTTCGATCCGGCGCCGACCACGCGCCGGTCTCCGGTCGCTGCGCGGCGTTGACCCCGGCCCGGCCGGGGACTACGGTCGCGCGCCGGTGGAATCGTGCCCGCACCGCCCCGAGACGCTCCGCACCCTCTTCGAGGCGCGCGACTACGTCACCGGCGAGGTCTTCCGGATCGAGCGCTGCACCGGGTGCGGCGTGGCGTTCACCCTGCCCCGCCCGGCCCAGCTCGGCCGCTACTACCCGCCGCAGTACTACGGCCCGACCGCGGAAGGCCGCTTCCCGCGCCCCGTCGAGATCGCCCAGCGCTGGCTCTGCGCGAGGCGCGCCCGCGCGGTGGAGCGCGCCGCCGGCCGGGTGGGTCGGGTCCTCGACGTCGGCTGCGGCCGCGGCCTGCTCCTCGACGCCTTCCGCCGGCGCGGCTGGGAGGTGGCGGGCACCGAGCTCAGCGACGCGTCCGCCGCCTACCCGCGCGCGCTCGGCATCCCGGTCCACGTGGGCCCGATCCGGCAGGCCTCCTGGGAGCCCGGCTCCTTCGACGCGGTGCTCCTCTGGCACGTCATCGAGCACTGGCCGGACCCGCACGAGGCCATCCGCGAGGCGCACCGCCTGCTCCGCGACGGCGGCGTGCTCGCCATCGGCGCGCCCAACTTCGAGAGCCCGGAGGCCCGGCTGGCTCGCCACGGCTGGTTCCACCTGGACGTGCCCCGCCACCTCGCGCACCTGGGGCCGTCGTCGCTCTGGCCGGCGCTGGCCGCGCACGGCTTCTCCATCGTGCGCAGCTCGTTCTTCGCCCCGGAGTACGACACCTTCAGCTTCGTGCAGTCGGTCCAGAACCTTCTCGGGCTCCGGCCCAACCTGCTCTACGACGTCCTCCGCGGCGATCGGGCGAAGCTCGGTGCCCGCGCGGGCCCTGCCGCGATCGCCGCCAGCCTGGCGCTGGCGCTCCCGCTCGGGATGCTGGCCCTGCCGGCGACGGCGCTGCTCGCCCTGGCCCGCCGGGGGTCCTCGCTCACGGTCCTGGCGAGGAAGCGGTCCGGCGCTTGATCTCGCGCAAACGGCTCCGCTCGGCTCAGGACCGGGGTCGGCTCCGGTGAGACCATGTCGGCCGGGCACCGCGGCGCCGGGTGGCGCGCTCGATCCCGGCGTGGTACCACCCCACTTGATCGCGCGCGGCCGGCTCCGCCGTGTGGCAAGAAGATCGGGACCGGCCGGAGGGGGTACCATGGCGCATACGCTCCGTCGTCTCGGCGTCGCGGCCTCGACGCTCGGCGTGGCCGCGCTCGTGTCGGGTTGCGGGCCGATGTCGCCGCCTCCCGCGGAGCCCGCGGCGGGCGCGAGAGCCGGCGCGCTCACCGAGACGGTCTGCACGGCCACGGGCGGGCACGACAAGCACGCGATGGTCCAGTACGGCTGTTCGACCTGTCACCTGGTGGGCGGCTCGCTCTGCTTCGACCCGGCCGGCGCGGCCTACGCGCCCGGTCGCCCGGCCCCGTCCTTCGACGTCGTCGGGAAGACCTGCTCGAACGTCGCCTGCCACGGCATGTACTCGGGCATCTTCACGTACAGCTCCTGGGACTGGGGCTGCGACTGCCCGGTGGAGGTCTCCGTCGCGTACGAGGGGAACATGGGAAGCACGCCCTCATGGTACGCGACCGGAGCGGGCTGCTCGGCCTGCCACGGGAACCCGCCCCCGCGCTACCCGGCCTGGCACGGCTCCCACGCGCTCGGGTCCTTCGCCGACGCGAACGACTGCCAGCTCTGCCACCCTGACGCGCTCGCCCAGCCGGGCACCGGCGTGGGGTACGCGCTCAACACCGCCACGACCTGCACGGTGAACGGCGTGCCGAACTCCTCCTGCGCCCTCCTGCACGCGAACGGGAGCGTGAACGTCACGCCGCGCTGGACGTCGAAGTGCTTCCCGTGCCACTGACGCGGCGCCCGGGAGGCCCCGGCCCGCCGGCCGGTGCTAGCATGCCCGGCGATGCCCGCGGACACGGCTGACCGATCCCCGGCCCTGGCGTACGCCCTCGCCGCCGTCTGCTTCTTCCTCTCCGGCGCCGCCGCCCTGCTCTACGAGGTCGTCTGGGTCCGACTGCTCGGGCTCGTCTTCGGCCACACCGTCCACGCCGTCACGGCCGTCCTGGCCGCCTACATGGCCGGGCTCGCGCTGGGGAGCGCGGCGGCCGGGCGGCTGGCCGACCGGATCGCCCGCCCGCTCCGCGCCTACGGGATCGTCGAGGCGGCCATCGGCGTGCTGTGCCTCGCCACGCCGCTCCTCTTCCGCGCCACGCAGGCGGTCTACGACCCCATCCAGCGCGCCCTCGAGCCCGGGGCGCTCGGCTCCGGCCTCATCCACCTCGCGCTCGCCTCGCTCGTGCTCCTCCCGCCCACGGTGCTCATGGGAGCCACGCTCCCCATCCTGAGCCGGGCGGTGGTGCGCGGGCCGCGGACGGCGGCGTCGCGGATCGGGACGCTCTACGCCGTGAACACGCTGGGCGCCGTGGTCGGCACCGCCGCCACCGGCTTCCTGCTCCTCCCCGCCGTCGGCCTGCGGAGCACCCTCTGGCTGGGCGTCGCGCTCGACTTCCTCGTGGCCGCCCTGGCGATCTCCCTGGATCGCGCCCGGCGCGCCGCTCCCGCCGCGAACGCATCCGCCGCGAGCGCGCCCGCCGGAGGCGAGGGCGCGGAGATCCCCTGGTCCGGGGAGGCCGCGCCGCCCCCGCTCCCGCGCGCCGGCGTGGCCGCGGCGCTCGTCGGGATCGGCCTCTCCGGCGCGGCGTCGATGGCCTACGAGGTCGCCTGGACGCGGGCGCTCGGGCTCGTCCTGGGCAGCACCACCTACGCCTTCACCGCCATGCTCGTCACCTTCCTGTCGGGCCTGGCCCTGGGAGCGCTCCTCGCCTCGCGCCTGCTCGGGCGAAGACGGGCCGACCTCTCCGCCTTCGGCCTCCTCGAGATCGCCATCGCGCTGGCGGCGCTCTCGGTCCTGCCCGCCTTCGGGAGGCTCCCCGACCTGCTCCTCTCCATCCTCGGCCGGGCCGGGGTCACGCACCAGGTGGCCCTGCTCGCCCAGCTCGGGCTGAGCTTCCTCGTCATGATCGGCCCGACGCTGCTCGTGGGCGCGACCTTCCCTCTCGTCCTCGCCGCGGTGGGGACCTCGCTCTCCCGGGTGGGGCGGGACGTGGGCCACGCCTACGGCGCCAACACGGTGGGGACCATCCTCGGCTCGACGGCCGCCGGCTTCCTGCTCGTGCCGGCCATCGGCATCGAGGCGACCGTGGTGGCGGCCGGGGTGGCGAACCTCGCCGCCGGCCTGGCGGCGCTCGCGGTCGCGCCGGGCGCGGGAAGGCGCCTGCGGCTCGCCGGCGTTGCGGCGGCCGCCGGCTTCGCCGTCCTGGTCCTCCTCCTCCCCCGGTGGGATCCGAACGCCATGACGGCCGGAGTCCCCGTCTACGCGGCGGAGATGGTGAAGGACCCCAGGGGCTTCCGCGCGTCCCAGCGCCGCCGCGAGATCCTCCTCTACCGCGAGGGGCTCTCCAGCACGGTGGCGGTGGTGCGAACCCCCACCGCGATCTCGCTCAGCGTGAACGGAAAGACCGACGCGAGCACCGGCCAGGACATGGGCACGCAGCTCCTGCTCGGCCACCTGGGCGCGCTGCTCCACCCCGAGCCCCGCCGGGCCCTGGTGATCGGGCTCGCCAGCGGCGTCACGGTGGGCGCCGTGGCGCAGCACCCGCTCGACGCCATCGACGTGGCCGAGATCGAGCCCGCCATGGTGGAGGCCTCCCGCTTCTTCCTGCGGGAGAACCGCGGCGCGCTCTCCGACCCGCGCGTCCGGGTCATCGAGGGGGACGGGCGCCACATCCTGGCGGCCGCGCGCGAGCCCTACGACCTCGTCGTCTCCGAGCCGTCCAACCCCTGGATGGCCGGCGTGGCGAGCCTCTTCACCCGCGAGTTCTACCAGACCGCCCGCGACCGGCTCGCGCCCGGCGGCATCATGGTGCAGTGGCTGCAGACCTACTCCATCTTCGGGCGCGACATGCAGATGGTGGTCCGCACCTTCTCCGAGGTCTTCCCCCACGTGTCGGTGTGGGCCGGCGCGCGCGGCGACGTGCTGCTCCTGGCCACGCCCGCCACCGCCTGCCTCGACCTCGACCTCGTCGAGCGGCGCCTCGCGGCCTCGCCGGGGCTCCGCGAGGACTTCGAGCGGCTCGGCCTGGGCGGAGGCCGCCTCGCCTTTCGCCTGGTGCTCGACGAGGAGGACACGCGCCGCTACGCGGCGGGCGCGCCGCTCAACACCGACGACCTCCCGCTCCTCGAGTTCTCCGCGCCGCGCGGGCTCTACGCCGGCTCCGCCGTGGAGAACGAGGCGCTCCTCCGCTCGTTCCGGCGCGCCGACCGCCCCTGCCTGCGGGGGACCGATCCCGCCGGCCTGGCCGGCCCGTCCGCCCGCCTGGAGGCCGCCCGCGCGCACCTGCGCGAGGGCAAGCCCGAGGACGCCGACCTGGAGCTCTCCCGGATGGGCCCGCCGGCGGCGCTCGACCCCGACCTGCGGATCGAGCGGGCCCGGCTGCTCTTCGCCATGGGCAGCCTGGAGGCGGCCTGGGCCGAGATGGCCGGGCCCGGCGGGATCCCCGCGGCCGTCCGCGCACTCGACGTCCACCGCCGGGCGCTGTTCGCGCTCGCCGATCCCGCCCTCGGCCCGCGGGTCCAGGCCGCGCTGCGCCGGCTGCCGGGCGGCTGGTACGCCGATCCCGCCGCCTTCGGCGAGCTCATCCTCGCCCTCTCCATCGAGCGCGGCGATCCCTCGCTCGTGCCGCTCGCGCTCGAGCAGCTCGAGAGGGCCGCCCGCCTGGCCCCCGGCAGGGCGTCCGTCCAGGTCAACCTCGGGGTCTGCCTCGCCAAGCTGGACCGCCCCGACGAGGCCGCCCGGTCCTTCGGGCGGGCCCTCGAGCTCGACCCCGGGGACGCGCGCACGCACTTCAACCTGGGCATGCTCCAGGAGCGCCGCGGCCTCCTCGAGGAGGCGATCCGCCACTACGCCGAGGCCGCGCGTCTCGAGCCCGGCTGGCCGGGCCTGGCCGAGCGCGTGGCGGCCCTGCGGGCGTCGGTTCGCCCCTGATGGGGTGCCCCGAAGCACCTGGGTTCGCGACGTCGGCCGGGGCGGCCTGATCGGGCTCAACTAATTGACGATCCTGTAGCAAATTGCCCTGGTGCGACGCGCACCCACGTCGGCGCGACCCGTTCCCCATCCCCTCCGGTCGTGCTACATCGGCGGTGTAGTGGTCGGGGGTGGCAGTGGCTCCTCGGTTGTCCCGGGCATTCCGATCCCACGCGTCCAGGGCCGCGGTCCTCGCGGCGGTGCTGGCCGCCCTCGCCTGCGAGCGGGGGCCGCAGCCGCCCGCCCCGGGCCAGCAGGCCCCTCCTGCGCCGCCCCCGGCTCGTGCGGAGCCGGCGCTCCCTCCGGACGTCGCCTCCCCGTCCCGGCCGGAAGGGGTCGAGGCCGTCGCCTCGCCCGCGGCCGTCGACCTCTCCTGGACCGGCTCCAGCGACGACCGCGGCGTCGAGGGGTACGAGGTCCGGCGCGACGGCGTCGCGGTGGCGAGGGTCGCGTCCCGGCAGGCGCGCGAGTCCGCTCTCCGCGCCGGCGCCCGCCACTGCTGGGAGATCGTGGCCTTCGACGCGGCGGGAAACCGGTCCGAGCCGTCGGCCCCCGCCTGCCTGGTGATGCCCGACGTGACGCCGCCCGCTCGCCCGGGCCGCCTCGCCGCGGCGCTCGCCGGGCCGACGGCGGCCGACCTCCGCTGGAGCGCGTCGTCGGACGACGTGGGCGTGCCGGCCTACGAGGTCCTCCGGGGCGGCGCGGTGGTGGCCACGGCCGAGGGCACCGCCTTCCGGGCCGAGGGCCTCTCCCCGGCGCGCCACTGCTTCGCCGTCCGCGCCGTCGACGCCGCCGGGAACCGCTCCGAGCCCACCGAGCCGGCATGCCTCACGGCGCCCGACGTGACCCCGCCCGCCGTCCCGTCCCAGCTTGCCGCGAAGGCCGGGCCGGGGCGCGTCGCGCTCTCCTGGGCGCCCGCGACGGACGACGTGGGCGTGGCCGCGTACGAGGTGCTCCGCGAGGGCGCGGTGGTGGCGCGGGTGCGGGAGCCGGCCGCCGTCGAGGCGGGGCTGCGCACGCTGCAGCAGGTCTGCTACTCCGTCCGGGCGCTGGACGCGGCCGGCAACGCCTCGCCCGCTTCCGGTCCGGTCTGCGCCGCGCCGCCCGACCTGACCCCGCCGACCATCCCCTCCGGCCTCTCCGCCCGAGCGGAGAGCGACACGGTGATCTCGCTCCGCTGGGCCGCCTCGATGGACGACGTGGGCGTGGATCGCTACGAGGTGCTCCGCGCCGGCGAGACCGTGGCCCGGGTCTCCGCCCCCGCCGCCCGCATCGAGGGCCTCCGACCGGCGGTCGAGTACTGCCACGCCGTCCGCGCCTGCGACGCGGCCGGAAACTGCTCCGGACCCTCGGCCGCCGCCTGCGCCACCACGCCCGACCTGAAGCCGCCCAGCCGCGTGGCGGGCGTCGCCGCGGCCGCGGACTCGGACCGGGCCATCACCGTGCGCTGGTCCCCGGCCAAGGACGACGTGGGCGTGAAGGAGTACCACCTCCGCTCCGGCAAGCGGCTGGTGGTCCTGGCCGATCCGCAGGCGACGAGCT
>DATIUR010000366.1:0-2964 GCA_035466675.1 Anaeromyxobacteraceae bacterium
ACGGGATCGCGCGTGCCCCGGGAGCGCTCGAGCTGCTCGAGCCACTGGCGATGCGCGCGGCCTCCCGGGGCCGGTTCGCCGAGGCGCGCCGGATCCTGGCGAGCGCCGTCCCCCGGAACTCGGCCGAGGCCGCGGACCGGCGCATGCTGGAGGCGCGCGTCCTGCGCGCGCAGGGGCGGCTCCTCGAGGCGGCGGCGGAGCTGGAGAGCGCGGCGGCCGCCCAGCCGCGGAGCCCCGTGCCCCTCGAGGCGCTCGCGGACGTCCTCGCGGAGCTGGGCCGCCCCGACGACGCGGTGGCGGCGCTCCGGCGGGCGGCGGCGCTCGCGCCGGCCCGTTCCGGGGAGTACGAGAAGCGCATCGCCGGGATCGAGGCGATGCGGGCAGCCCGGGAGGCGGCGGCGGCCGACGCCTCGCGCTGACGGGCGCCTTCACCCGCCGCCCCGTCGCGGCTTCCCCTCCGCGGCGAGCCGCTCGAGCTCCGCCCGGCACCCGGCGTCCGGATCCAGGAGCAGGACCTTCACCCGGTACGGCGCGCCCCGGTTGAAGGGGTTGCGCGTGGCGGCCGGGAAGTCGCGCGGGCCGAGGACGCGCGCCGCGCAGGCCGCCTCGATGGCGTCGAGCCGGGGGTCGGCGCCGGCCGGCGCCAGGACGGCGTCCACCCTTCGCTCCCCCACGGCCTCGACCAGGGCCCGCGTGCCCCGCGGCCCCGCGGCTCGCTCCGCGATCTCTCCGGACAGGAAGGGCCGCGGCGCCAGGGCGCGGAACCGCGAGAACAGGAGGAGCCTCGCCTCCGGCGGCAGGACCTCGCCGGCCCAGCGCAGCTCGGCGTGGCCGGCCGCGGCCCGGTCCATGACGGCGATCCTCCAGGCGGGCGCGAGCGCGCCCGGGAGGAGGAGGGCGGCGCCCACCGCCGCGAAGGCCGCCACCAGGGCGGCCTGGCCCGCCAGGAGAGCCGTGAACGCTCGCTTGGCGCCCTCCCGCCCCGACAGGGCCAGCGCGGCCCCCGCCCACAGGTACGGCTCCAGGAAGAAGCGGCCCGCGAGCTGGCCGAGCAGGACGACCGCGAGCGCGGCGCCGCCCGCGGCGAGGAGCAGCGGCCGCGTCCGCCCCCCGGCGCCTCGGACCACGAAGGGGGCTGCCAGCGTGCCGATGCCCAGCACCGTCGTGACGTCTCCCGGCCGCCACGTCGCGGTGATCTCGAGCGGCAACCGGAGGAGGTGCGGGAGCGAGCGGTCGCCGGCGTACGATCGCAGGTACTCCGCGAACGCGACCACGGACGGATCGGGTCGCGCCCGGAACCGTTCCAGGAGCGGGGTGAGCGGGTCGCCCCAGGCGGCGAGGTTCCTCGCCAGGAGCGGCAGGTCGAAGACGCAGAACGCCAGCAGGAGGAACCCCAGGGCGGGCCGTGCGGACCGGCCGCGGCGCGCGGCCAGGACGAGGGCGCCCGCCACCGGCCAGGCCGTGAGCACGAACGAGTGCTTCAGGCCGATCGCGACGGCGAGGCTCGCCGCGGCCAGCCCCGCGGCGCGGAGGCCCGGCCCCCGCGGATCGCGCACGGCCAGGGCGAGCGCCACGGTCGTCCCGGCCACCCCCAGCATCTGGGGCTTCTGGGTCGGCACGAGGAACAGCACGACCGGGGCGGCGAGCGAGAAGAGCGCGGCGAGCAGGCGGTCGCGGGGCGACTCGGGCAGGGAGGCGAGCGCCGTGGCGCAGGCGGCGAGGCCCGCCCACTGGAGCACGGCCCCGGCCGCGTCGGTCCCGGCGGCCAGGCCGAGCAGGTTCCAGGCCTCGCCGATCCCGACCAGGCGGGAGTTCATCCAGTCCGGACGCGCCCGGGCGCCTCCCGCGCGGAGCCAGTCGAGCGGGACGCCCAGGTGGTAGTCGAGCGAGTCGGCGTCGGTGGGGGGCCCCAGGGCCGCGAGCAGGAGCAGGACCAGGACCGCCAGGGCGGCCGCGGCCCCGGCCCGCTCGAGCCGGCCCAGGCGGCCGATCTCCACGAGCGAGCGCCTCCCCCAGGCGAGCGCGGCCCGCGCACGGCCGACGGCCCAGGCGAGGCCCAGCGCGGCGAGCCCGAGCCCGAACACCCGGAGCGGCGCCGGCGAGAGCCAGCCCGCCCAGGCGGCGGCGTGGACGGCGGCGGCGGCCAGGCCGGCCGCGACGACGAACGCGGCGGCGTGCTCGAGCGCCCCGGCCGCGCGGAGGGCCCGCGCGACGGCCTCGCCGAGCGCGCCGAGCCCGAGAAGGAGGAGGAGGGCCAGGATCGCCGGCAGGGGCGGGTCGAGGACGAGGCGATCGAGCGTGAGGAAGTCCGTCACCGTGGCGAGACCCATCCTACCCGCGGACGGAGGCTGCGGACGCACCCGCCGCGATTGACACCCGGTGTGCCTCACCCTAGCCTCTGCGCGATGCCCCCGCCGCGGTGGCCCTCCGAGCGCGTGGTGGTGACCGGCGGCGCCGGCTTCCTCGGCTCGTACGTGGTCGAGGCCCTCCGCGCCCGCGGCGCGCGGGAGGTCTTCGTCCCGCGCTCGAAGGACTACGACCTCGTCCGCATGGACGACGTCCGGGCGCTCTACCGGGACACGCAGCCGACGCTGGTGCTCCACCTCGCCGCCCGCGTGGGCGGCATCGGCGCGAACCGCGAGAACCCGGGCAAGTTCTTCTACGACAACCTCATGATGGGCGTGCAGCTCATCGAGGTGGGCCGCCAGGTCGGCCTGAAGAAGCTGGTCGCCCTCGGCACCATCTGCGCCTACCCCAAGTTCTGCCCGGTGCCGTTCAAGGAGGAGGACCTCTGGAACGGCTACCCGGAGGAGACGAACGCGCCCTACGGCATCGCCAAGAAGGCGCTGCTGGTCCAGAGCGAGGCCTACCGGGCGCAGTACGGCTTCAACTCCTCGGTGCTGTTCCCCGTGAACCTCTACGGGCCGCGGGACAACTTCGACCTCCACACCTCGCACGTCATCC
>DATIUR010000367.1:0-5840 GCA_035466675.1 Anaeromyxobacteraceae bacterium
GCAGGACTGGACCTTCCCGGAGCTGAAGCACGCGCTGGAGCGGCTCCGCGACCAGGGGGCGGAGCGGGCCGCCGACCTGCGGGGCAGGGCGGAGTCCTGGCGGACCGAGGCCCTGGAGCGGCTCTCGGAGCTGCAGGCCCGGGCGGTGGCCTTCCTGGGCGTGGCGAGCCGCGAGCAGGTGGACGAGCTGTCGCGCGAGATCGACCGGCTGTCGAAGCGGATCGAGAAGGGAAAGCCGCGCCGCAAGAAGGCGGGCGGCCCCGGGGAGGAGGTGTAGCCATGCCGGACCTGCAGACGATCTTCAAGGAGGCCTGGTCGAACGCCCTCGCCGGCGTCAACGCGGCGGAGCAGGAGGCGGAGAAGGTGATCGCCCGGCTCGCCGACGCGGCCGGCTTCTCGCCCGACGACGTCCGGCGCCACGCGCGCGAGTTCGGCGAGCGGCTCCAGACGCAGCGGCGGGAGCTGGAGAAGGCCATCGACGACGCGGTCCGCCGGGCCGCGAACCGGTTCCGGATCCCGACGCGGGACGACATCGAGGGTCTGCAGAAGCGGCTCGACGCCATCAGCGAGCGGGTGGACGCGCTCTCGCGGGAGAGGGGCGTCCAGGATTGAGGGCGCCGAGGGCGCGGGGGCCGTGGGTTGCCCTGCTGGCGCTGGCCGCGGCCGGCGCCACGGTGGCCGCCCCGTGGCCGCTCCGGGACGGGGTCCGCCCCCTGCCCGCGGCGGAGCGGGAGCCGCGGGCCTGCGCCGCGGGCCGGGCCTGCTTCGACAGCAGCCCGGAGGCCTGGGTGGACCGCGTGGAGGCGCGGATCGCGATGCGCGCGCCCGCCATCCCCGACGCCGAGCGCGCCCGCCTGGCCGAGGTCATCGTGGAGGAGGCGCTGGCGGCGCGGATCGACCCGATCCTGGTGCTGGCGCTCATCGAGGTCGAGTCCCGCTTCGACCCGGCCGCGAGGAGCGGCAGCGACGCGCGCGGCCTGATGCAACTCCTCCCCGCCACCATGCGATCGGAGGCCGAGCGTTCGGGGATCGCCTTCGAGGATCTCCACGACCCGGTCGCCAACGTGCAGGCGGGCGTGCGCTACCTCCGGCGCCTGATCGACGCCTTCGGGCAGGGGGAGGTGGCCCTGATGGCCTACAACGCCGGCCCGAACCGGATCCTCGCCTTCCTGCGGGAGGGCGAGATCCCGGCGCGGTTCCACGTCTACCCGAGGAGGGTGCGCGCCGAGGAACGGCGCCTGCGCCGCCATCTCGGGATCGAGCCGGTCCCGGCGGTCGCCGAGGTGCTCCCCGCCCGCCGCCCCGTGCAGTGACGGGGCGCCCCGGGCCTCGATCCGGGACGCCGCCCGCGTTACAAACCGCTGCGGCGATGCGGGTCACGGAGATCTTCTTCAGCATCCAGGGCGAGGGCACGCGCGCGGGCCGGCCCTGCGTCTTCGTGCGCTTCACCGGCTGCGACCTCCGCTGCAGCTACTGCGACACGGCCTACGCCTTCCAGGGGGGAGCGGAGATGACCCGCGCGGAGATCCTCGCCGCCGTGGCCGCGCACCCCTGCCGGTTCGTCCTCCTCACCGGAGGGGAGCCCCTTCTCCAGCGGGAGCTGCCCGATCTCGCGGGCGACCTGCTCGCGCGCGGGTACGAGGTGGCCGTGGAGACGCACGGCCAGCGCCCGCTCGACGCCCTGCCGGCCGAGGTCGTCCGCATCGTGGACGTGAAGACGCCGGGGTCGGGCGAGCCCGCCCCCGACCTCGCCTACCTCGATGGCCTGGCGCCGCACGACGAGGTGAAGTTCGTGGTCACCTCCGAGGAGGACTTCCGCTGGTCGCGCGAGGTGGTGGCGCGGCACCGGCTGGAGGGGAAGCTGGCGGTCCTCTTCAGCCCGAGCTGGGGGCAGGTCGAGCCGCGGGACCTGGCGCGATGGATCCTGGAGGCAGGTCTCGACGCGCGCCTGTCGCTCCAGATCCACAAGGTCGTCTGGGGGCCCGGGGCGCGGGGCGTGTAGGCGGGGGTGCGGACGGCGCCGGTGGAATAGGACCGCTGGCCCGTGCGTCGCTCGGGTGCGGCGCCGGGGCCGGGGGCGCGTTCTTGACGCGCGGGGTCAGCCGGGGCTAGGAAGGCGAAGGGATGCGCAAATCTGCACTCGCTCTCGCTGCGGCCGCGGGGCTCCTCGCCACGCCGGCGGCGGCCGGGCCGTCGGTGACGCTGAACGGCGTGAGCATCGACGGCGTCACCGACCAGCGCTTCGAGAACGCCACCGTGGTCATCGACGCGCGCGGCAACGTGCACATCGAGGCAAAGGGGTACGCGGTGCAGGCGGCGCCGGGGACGCGCGCGCCTCCGGCGGCCCCGGCCGCCCGCGTGCCGCAGCCGGCGACGGCGGTGGTGGTCCCGCCCGCCGCGGCGGCGCCGGCCCAGCTCACCCGCCGCTACTTCCTCGCCACCGAGCAGAGCCACCCCGACGGCACCCAGTACGACGTCGCCATCTTCATCAATGCGCAGTGGATTCGCGAGATCCGGTCGGCGGAGCCCCAGGTGGTCATGGAGATCACGAAGTACCTCAGGCCCGGCACGAACAAGGTCGTGCTCGCCGCCCAGAAGCGCGTCGTGGGCGAGCGGCGCCACCAGTCTCCGAGCGTCACCCTGAAGATCGTGCTGGGGGGCGGGAACGTGGGCGGGGGGCACGTCATGATCGACGAGCCCCTGGTGGAGATGGTCCGGACCGCCGCCGAGGTGGACGACCGGACCGAGGAGTACCTGCTGGAAGCCCGTTGACCCGGACGCTCGCGCGTCCGGCGCTGGGAGGAAACCGTGTTCCGGCCCGACCCGAGCATCCAGGTGCTTCCCTCGAGCCGCGAGCAGGTGGTCGCGATCGTGGAGAGCATCAACCAGCCGCAGGTCTCCATCCCCGGCAAGCCGGCCCAGGCCGTCCACGGCCACCTGTGCGGGATCCGGAACGCCAACGGCACCTTCTCCATCTACGTGGGGCTCCACCTGCTCAGCAGCGGCGAGAACGTCGTGTACGTGAACGACCGGCGGCAGCTCGCCGGGGTGGACGAGTACCGGGCGGTGGAGATGGAGGGGCTCCAGTTCCTGGAGTCGATGGGGTTCATGCTCGACAACCTGAACTTCCGGAACCTGCCGCCGGACGCGCAGGACAAGACGCTCGGGCGGATCCCCCTCTTCACCCCCGGAGCCGGGCCGTCGCTCCGGCCCACCCTCACCCCGGCACCTTCCGGCCCGGCCATCGCCGCTCCGAGCATCGCCGCCCCGTCCATCGCCGCCGCGGCCAGCGCCGCCGCCTCCGCGTCGCCGCCCGCCGACGACGCCGCCCGCATCGCCCGCCTCCTCGCCTCGTTCTGACGCCATGCGCCTCTTCCGCCTCGCCGCCGCCGCCGCCCTCCTCGCCTGCGCCCACGGGCCGAACCGCAAGGAGCGGCAGGCCGCCGAGGCGCACCACGATCTCGGCGTCGAGGCCATGAAGGCCGGCCGGGCCTCCGACGCGCTGCGCGAGTTCGAGGACTCCCTGCGGATCGACCCCGGCTTCGCCGAGGCGCACCGCGGCCGCGGGCTGGTGCTCGAGTTCGGGCACGGGAGGCTCGCCGAGGCCGAGCGCGAGTACCGGCGAGCGCTGGATCTCCGCTCCTCCTACCCCGAGGTGCACAACGACCTGGGCCAGCTTCTGGCCAAGACCGGCCGGTACGAGGAGGCCCTCCGCGAGTTCGCGATGGCCCTGGACGACACCTCCTACCGCGAGCCCTTCGTGGCCCGCTGCAACCGGGGGCAGGCCCTCCACGCCATGGGGCGCCGGGAGGAGGGGTTGGCCGAGATCCGGGCCTGCGTGTCGATGGCGCCCCGGTACTGCGCCGGCCGGCGGGAGCTGGGCCGGATCCACCTCGCCGAGGGGCGCGTGAAGGAGGCCGCCGAGGAGCTGTCGGCCTACGCGCGCCTCTGCGACAAGGTGGCCGATGCCCACTACCAGCTCGGGCTCGCGCACATGAAGGGCGGCGACGTCGGGCTCGCGCGCGCCTCCTTCGAGCGGTGCGAGCAGCTCGGGGAGGGGACGCCGGTGGGCGAGGACTGCCGCCGCAGCCGGGAGCTGCTCCAGTAGCGCGCCGTGCCCGCCCGGGAACGCGACGCCGCCCTGGCCGCCTTCGGCCGCTGGCTCTCGCAGGAGCGGGAGCTCAGGGGCTTGTCGCGCGAGGAGGTGGTCCGCGCCACGCGGCTCGCTCCCTCGGTGGTGGCGGCGCTGGAGGGGGGGGAGGCGGCCGACCTCCCGCCCCGCGCCTACGCGGTCGGCGTGCTCCGGACCTACGCCGCCGCGGTCGGGCTCGACGCCGACGACGTGGTCCTCCGGTACGAGGAGGCCGCTCCGGCCGCCGCCGATCCGGCCCCGGGCACGTCGCGCCGCCGGGCCCGCGCGCGCGCCGCCATCGCGCTGGTGCTGGCCCTGGCGGTGGTGGCGGCGGGGCTCTGGGCGCTGCTGGCGCTCTGACCGCGCCCGGGCTCGCTTCCGCGCCGCCGGCCGTTGGGCTAGATGGGGGGCGTGCCCGTCCCGATCAAGCTCGCAGCGGTGGTGCTCCGGGCGGTGGACTACGGGGAGGCCGACCGGGTGGTGCTCCTGCTCTCGCGGGAGCGGGGCAAGGTGTCGGCCTTCGCCCGCGGCGCCCGGGCCTCCCGGCGGCGCTTCGGCGGGGCGCTCGAGCCCTTCACGCTCCTGGCGGCGGAGGCGCGCGAGCGGCGGGGCGCCGAGCTGCTCGGGCTCGAGACCGTGTCGGTGGTTCGGGCCTTCGGCGGGATCCGCGGCGACCTGGCCCGGATCGCCTGCGCGGCGTACGCGGCCGAGCTCTCCCGCGAGCTGGTCCGGGACCACGAGCCGCACCCGGACCTGTTCGACCTGCTGGTGGCCTACCTCTCCGCCCTGGACTCGGGTCCGGCCCGCCCGGCCGCGCTGCGGGCCTTCGAGCTGGGCGCGCTCCGCGCCGCCGGGTTCATGCCCCGGCTGGACGCCTGCGCCCGCTGCGGGGCGGGCCTCCCCGACGCGCCGGTGCGGTTCGACGCCGAGCCGGGCGGGGCGCTCTGCCCCGGCTGCGCGGCGGCCGCCGGGCCGCGCTCCGTCTCGCTCTCGCCCGGGACGCTTCGCGCGCTGCGGGGCCTCCAGGAGGGCGGCCTGGCCGCCGCGGAGACCGAGCCGCTCCTCCCGCCCGCCGGCCGCGAGGGCCGCGAGGCGCTCGCGCACTTCGTCGAGCACGTGCTCGGCCGCCGCCTGAGGAGCCGGGCCTTCCTGGACGAGGTGGGCCCCCTGCTCGCGGAGTGACGGGGCAAGATCCCCGTTTGACATCGGGGGCATGGGAGCCCTACCGTGCCCGCTCTCGGGCGGCGGGGGCCGCGCCGGAGGAGAACAGGCCGTGTACTTCCAGGACCTCATCTTGAAGCTCCAGGCCTACTGGGCCGGGCGCGGCTGCGTTCTCGCCCAGGGCTACGACCTGGAGGTGGGCGCCGGCACCATGAACCCGGCCACCTACCTGCGCGTGCTGGGGCCGGAGCCGTGGAACGTGGCCTACGTGGAGCCGTCCCGGCGCCCGGCCGACGGCCGCTTCGGCGAGAACCCCAACCGGCTCTACCAGCACCACCAGTTCCAGGTGATCCTGAAGCCGAACCCGCCCGACGTGCAGGAGGTCTACCTGGGCTCGCTGCGGGCCATCGGCATCGACCCGCGCGCGCACGACATCCGGTTCGTCGAGGACGACTGGGAGAGCCCGACGCTGGGCGCCTGGGGGCTCGGCTGGGAGGTGTGGTGCGACGGGATGGAGATCACCCAGTACACCTACTTCCAGCAGGCG
>DATIUR010000368.1:0-4819 GCA_035466675.1 Anaeromyxobacteraceae bacterium
AGGAGCTGCGCGCCATCGCCCTGGCCGAGCGCGCCCGGCGGGAGGCGCACGTCCACCGCGTGGCCGTCTGCTCGGCGGCCGGCTGCCTGGCGCTCGGCGCGCAGGAGGCCCGGACGGCGTTCGAGCGGGCGGCGGCCGGCTCGGACCTCTCGGGGGCGGTCGAGGTCCACGGGACGGGCTGCCTCGGCCTCTGCCACGCCGGTCCCATGGTGGAGGTGCGCTCGCGCGTGGGCGGCCAGGTCCGCCTGCACCGGTACGAGCGCGTCACCGGGGAGCGCGCCGCGCGGATCGTGGAGGCGCGCCTGTCGCGGGGCGAGCCCGCCTCCGAGGGCGCGGTCCCCGAGGACCACCCCTTCTTCGCGAGGCAGACCCGCGTGGTGCTGGCGGGCTCGGGCGACGTCGATCCGGAGCGCATCGAGTCCTGCGTCGGGGCCGGCGCCTACGCGGCCCTCCTCCGGGCGCTCACCGAGATGACGCCGCAGGAGGTGGTGGCCGAGATCTCCGCCAGCGGGCTCCGCGGCCGCGGCGGAGCCGGCTACCCCACCGGGCTCAAGTGGGCCACCGTCGCCAAGGCGCCCGGCGCGAGGAAGATCGTGGTCTGCAACGCCGACGAGGGCGACCCGGGGGCCTTCATGGACCGGCGCGTCCTGGAGGGCGACCCGCACCGCGTCCTGGAGGGCATGGCCATCGCCGGCCACGCGGTCGGCGCCGACCGAGGCTACGTCTACGTCCGCGGCGAGCACCCGCTCGCCATCCAGCGGCTGCGCCGGGCCATCCAGCAGGCCGAGCGCCTCGGCGTGCTGGGGAGCCGCGTGCTCGACACCGGCTTCGACTTCCGCATCGACCTGCGCATCGGCGCGGGCGCCTACGTGTGCGGCGAGGAGACCGCCCTCCTCGCCTCGATCGAGGGCGGGCGCGGCACGCCCCGCCCCCGGCCGCCCTACCCCGCCGAGTCCGGGCTCTGGGGCCTCCCCACCCTCCTCAACAACGTCGAGACCTTCGCGAACGTGCCGGCCATCGTGACGCGCGGGGCGGGCTGGTTCGCCGGGATGGGCTCGGAGCGGTCGAAGGGGACCAAGGTCTTCGCGCTGGCCGGCGACGTCGTGCACAACGGGATCGTCGAGGTCCCCATGGGCATCACCCTGCGCGAGATCGTCTTCGAGATCGGCGGCGGCATCCGGAACGGCCGAAGGCTCAAGGCCGCGCAGACGGGCGGCCCCTCCGGAGGCTGCATCCCGGCGAGCCACCTCGACCTTCCCATCGACTACGAGTCGCTCCTCTCGGTCGGCTCCATGATGGGATCGGGGGGGCTGGTGGTGATGGACGACTCCACCTGCATGGTGGACGTGGCCCGCTTCTTCATGGAGTTCTGCCGCGACGAGTCCTGCGGGAAGTGCGTGCCCTGCCGCGCCGGCACCGTGCAGATGCACGCCATCCTCGAGCGGATCACCCGGGGCGAGGGCGTTCCCGGGGACCTCGCGCGCCTGGAGGAGCTCGCCGAGCTGCTCCGGTCGGCCAGCCTGTGCGGCCTCGGCCAGGGCGCGCCGAGCCCGGTCCTCTCCACGCTCCGCCACTTCAAGGACGAGGTCCTGGCCCACGTGCTGGACCGCCGCTGCCCGGCCGGCGCCTGCCGGATGGCCCCGGCCCGGGAGCCCGCGGAGGCCACGTGACCGTCCGGACGCTCACCCTCGACGGAAGGCCCGTCTCCGCCCGCGAGGGTGAGACGCTCCTCGAGGTGTGCCGCGAGCACGGCGTCTTCCTGCCCACGCTCTGTCACCTGGACGGGCTCTCGCCGGTGGGGGCCTGCCGGCTGTGCCTGGTCGAGGTGAGGGGGAGCCCGAAGCTCCGGGCCGCCTGCGTGACCCGGGCCGAGGAGGGGATGGAGGTCGAGACCGACACCGAGCGCCTGCGCGGGGTCCGCCGGCAGATCCTGGAGCTCCTCCTGGCGGAGCGAAACCACGTCTGCGCCTTCTGCGTGGTGAACGGGAGCTGCGAGCTGCAGGAGCTGGCCCGGCGCCTGGGGGTGGACCACGTCCGCTACCCGTACCAGCACCCGCCCAGCCGGATGGACGCGACGCACCCGCGCTTCCTCGTCGACCACGGGCGCTGCATCCTCTGCACGCGCTGCGTGCGGGTCTGCGACGAGATCGAGGGGGCGCACACCTGGGACGTCGCCCACCGGGGCGCCGCCTCGCGGGTGGTGACCGACCTCGCCCGGCCGTGGGGCCGGAGCGAGTCCTGCACGAGCTGCGGCAAGTGCGTGCAGGTGTGCCCGACCGGCGCGCTGTTCGAGAAGACCCGGACCGCGGAGGGCATGGTCAAGAACCGCGACTTCCTCGTCTACCTCCGGAACGCCCGGGAGAGGAAGGAGTGGCTCCGGTGACGGCCCGCGCCCGGGTCGCCACGGCCTGGCTGGGCGGCTGCTCCGGCTGCCACATGTCCTTCCTCGACCTGGACGAGCGGCTCCTCGACCTGGCCCGCCGGATGGACCTCGTCTTCTCGCCGCTCGTGGACGCGAAGGAGTTCCCGGAGGGCGTGGAGGTGGCCCTGGTGGAGGGCGCGGTGGCGAACGAGGACCACCTGGCGCTCGCCCGCCGGATCCGCGCGCGCACGCGGGTGCTGGTGGCCCTCGGCGACTGCGCCGTCACCGGGAACGTCACCGCCATCCGGAACGCCCTCGGGGGCGCGCTCCCCGTGCTGGAGCGGTCCTACCGCGATCCGGCCGACCTGCACGCCGGGATCCCGGCGGAGCCGGGGATCCTCCCCCGCCTGCTCGACCGGGTGCTGCCCCTCCACCAGGTGGTTCGGGTGGACCTGTGGCTGCCGGGCTGTCCCCCTTCCGCGGAGATCATCGGCGCGGCCCTCGAGGACCTGCTGGCCGGGCGGGCGCCCGACCTCGCCGGGAAGCTCAGGTTCGGCTAGCCATGGCCCGGCGCATCGTCATCGACCCGGTCACCCGCATCGAGGGTCACGCCAAGATCACGATCCAGCTCGACGGCGACGGGAAGGTGACCGACGCCCGCTTCCACGTCACCGAGTTCCGCGGCTTCGAGCGGTTCTGCGAGGGCAGGTCCTTCCGCGAGATGCCGGGCCTCACCGCCCGGGTCTGCGGCATCTGCCCGGTCTCGCACATGCTCGCGTCCGCGAAGGCGGGCGACGCCCTCTTGGCGGTGGAGATCCCCCACGCGGCCCGGAAGCTCCGCGCCTTCGTGAACCTGGCCCAGCTGGTGCAGTCGCACGCGCTCTCGTTCTTCCACCTCTCCGCGCCCGACCTCGCGCTCGGCTTCGACGCGGAGCCGCCGCGGCGGAACCTCCTCGGCCTGGCCGCGGCGCGGCCGGAGCTGGCGCGGGACGGGATCCGGCTGCGCGCCTTCGGGCAGTCCGCCATCGAGATCGTGGCCGGCCGGCGCGTCCACCCGTCGTGGGCCGTCCCCGGCGGCGTGGCGCGCCCCCTCTCGCCGGAGGGGAGGGACCGGATCCGCGCCGGCCTGCCGGAGGCGCTCGCCATCGCCCGTCGCACGCTCGCCTGGTGGAAGGGAGAGCTGGGCCGGCACGGCGAGGAGGCGCGCGCCTTCGGCGACTTCCCCACCCTGTTCCTGGGCATGGTGGCGGCGGACGGGACCCTGGAGCTCACCGACGGGAGGCTCCGCGTCGTGGACGAGCGGGGCGCGGTGCTGGCCGACCAGCTGGACCCCGCCGACCACCGCGCCTGGCTGGGCGAGGCGGTCGAGCCGTGGAGCTACCTCAAGTCGCCCTACTACCGGCCGCTCGGCTACCCCGCCGGCGCCTACCGCGTCGGGCCGCTCGCCCGCCTCAACGTGGCCACCCGGTGCGGCACGCCCGAGGCCGACGCCGAGCTGGCGTGGTTCCGGCGGCTGGGCGGCGGCGGACCGGTGCTCTCCTCGTTCCACACCCACCTGGCCCGGCTCGTCGAGATCCTGCACGCCCTCGAGCGGCTGGGCTGGATGCTGGAGGACCCGGACCTGCTCTCGCCCGACGTCCGCGCGGAGGCGATGCGGAGCCGGACCCGGGGGGTGGGCGCCTGCGAGGCGCCCCGGGGGACGCTCTTCCACGAGTACGAGGTGGCGCCCGGGGGCCTGCTCACCCGCGTGAACCTCCTCGTCGCCACCGGCCAGAACGCCCTCGCCATGAACCGCGCCGTCGCCCAGATCGCGAGGCGCTTCGTGGCCGGCGGCCGGATCGCCGAGGGGATGCTGAACCGGGTGGAGGCCGGGATCCGGGCCTTCGATCCTTGCCTCTCCTGCTCGACCCACGCAGCGGGTAGGATGCCCATCCGCGTCGAGCTCGCCGGTCCGGACGGCGCCCTCCTCGACGCGGTGGAGAGGGGGGTCCCGTGAAGCTGGCCATCGCGCTCGGGAACGCCATCCGCGCCGACGACGGCGTCGGGTTCGTGATCGCCCGAGCGCTCGCCGCCCACGACCCGGCGGTGGAGATCGTCGAGTCGATGGAGGCCCTGCCCGAGCACGCCGAGGCGGTGGCCCGCGCCGAGCGGGTGGTCTTCCTGGACGCCTCGGTGGTGGGCGCGCCGGGCGAGGTGCGCGCCACGGAGGTGGCGCCGCGCCCCCCCCAGGTGGCCATCCTGCACGCCCTCACGCCCGAGGACGTGCTCGGCCTCGCCCACGCCCAGCACGGCCGCGCGCCGCCGGCCGCGCTCGTCACCGTGGCCGGCGGCGACTTCTCGTTCGCCGAGGGGCTCTCGCCCGAGGTCGAGGCGGCGGTGCCCGAGGCGCTGCGCCTCGCCTTCGAGTTCCTCTCGGGGCGCTGACCGTCCGGGGAAACCCGACCGGGGAAGCGGGAG
>DATIUR010000369.1:0-7685 GCA_035466675.1 Anaeromyxobacteraceae bacterium
GAGATCGGCGTCGGGCCGGCCACGGCGGCGGAGATCGGGTGGGTCGAGGCGGGGCGGTGACGGGCGCGACCGCATCGCGTGACGGCATCCCGGACCGCCGTTTGCATCCGAGGCTCCCCGTCATGACGAACGCTCGCGAGCTCACCTCCCACCTCGCCGCTCTCCTCCGCAGGGAGCACGGCGCCATGGCCGACTTCCTCCTCGCCCTCGCCGACTTCGACCGGCGGAGGCTCTGGGTCGACCTGGGCCACCCGTCGCTCTTCTCCTTCCTCCGCCGCGAGCTCGGTCTCTCGGCGGGTGCGGCACAGCTCCGGAAGACCGCCGCGGGGCTGCTCCAGCGGTTCCCCGACCTCGAGGGTCCGCTCAGAGACGGGCGCCTGTGCCTCTCCACCGTTTGCGAGCTCTCGGGCGTGCTCACGCCCGGAAACCGGGAGGGCGTGCTGCCCAGGTTCTTCGGCCTCTCGAAGCGGGAGGCCGAGGCGCTTGCGGCCGCCATCCAGCCCGCCGCCGCAGCTCCGCACCGAGAGGTCGTCACCGCGGTCCGGACCACGCCGCCGCCGGCTCTCGCGTTTCATCCAGGTGAAACGACCGACCCGTACGGGGCGACACCGGCTCCATCTGCGCCGCCTGCCTCCACGCGGTTCGCGCTTCATCCGGATGAATCGAACCGCGGACCGGTCGGGCCGGCGTCCCCGCCGCGTCCCGTCCAGCCGCCGCTCGCCCCCTCGCAGCGAACCGTCATCGAACCGCTCACCGCCGATCTGCGACGGCTCCACGTCACGGTGTCGAAGAGCGTGCTCGACAAGCTCGAGGCCGCCCGCGTCGCGCTCTCCCACGCGCGACCCGGCGCGACCACCGAGGATGTCCTCGATGCGGCGCTCGACCTCCTCCTCGAGAAGCAGGCGAAGCGGAAGGGGCTCGTGAAGAAGCCCCTGAAAGCGCACCGGCACCCGAAGCCGGACCGCGTCCCCGCGCGTGTGAAGCGCACCGTGTGGACGCGGGACGGGGGCAGGTGCCAGTGGCCCGTCGACTCCGGCGGGGTCTGCGGCTCGACGCTGCGGGTCGAGATCGACCACGTGGAGCCGAAGGCGCGGGGCGGCCCGCCGACGGTCGAGAACCTCCGGCTCCTGTGCGCGTTCCACAACCGCCTGGCGGCGCGGATCGCGTTCGGGGACAGCTGGATGGACCGCTACGCGCGACGATCGGGGCGCGGAGCGGAGCCGCCGCAGCCCGGGCCGGCGCCCGGGTGAGGCGCCGCCGCAGCTCCTCCGTGACCGCAGGACCGCCGAGTGAGCGAGAAGCCCGCCAACATGATCACGTCGATCAGGATCTCGGCGCCTTCCACTCCCTCCTCAGCTCCTCCCCCTCAGCTCCTCCGCCTTCTTCGCCTTCCACCTCTCCATCGCCTCGCGGATCTTCGGCACGGCCTTGCGGGCCGCCTCGATCCCGGCCTGCATGCACCGCTTCTTCTGCGAGAAGTCGAGCATCCCCACGTCGCCCACCTGCGGCGCGATGAGCACGTCGGCCTGGCCGCGCAGCGCGCTCACGTTCTTCTCGAACATGATGTTGGTGGACTGGAGGATCACGTCCACCAGGTTCTTGATGTTCGTGTTCCCCACGTTCTCGCTGATGTCCACGGCGATGACGATGTGGGCGCCCTTCTCCCTCGCCACGTCGATGGGGATGTTGTCCACCACCCCCCCGTCCACCAGCAGCTTCCCCTGGTGCGTGACCGGCTCGAACACCCCCGGGATGGCCGACGAGGCGCGCACGGCCGGCGCCACCGGGCCGGAGTCGAGCACCACCCGGTGCCCCCAGTTCAGGTCGGTCGCCACCGCCGCGAAGGGGACCTTGAGCTTCTCGATGTCGCGCTGCTTCACCTTCTCGCGGACGAACTTCTCGAGCTTCTCGCCCCTGGCGAAGCCCATGCCCCGCACCGCGTTCATGAGGCCGAAGTCGAACAGGTCCTCCTGCTCGAGCTGGAAGGCCGTCCACTCCAGGTCGAACGAGTCCTTCTGGCTGGCGTAGATGGCGCCGATGAGGCTGCCCACGCTGGTGCCCACCACCAGGTCCACCGGGATCCGCTCCTGCTCGAGCACGCGGATGACGCCGATGTGCGCGAAGCCGCGGGCGGCGCCGCCGCCCAGGACGAGCGCGATCTTCGGCTCGGGGACCGCCACGGGGGGAGCGCCCGGCGTTCCCACCGGCGGGGCCGTCGGCGGAGCGGGGACCGCGGTCGGGCCGGTGGTCACGCAGGCCGAGCCGGCGGCGACGAGGAGGGTGGCGGCGAGGGTTCTGGCTCTCATGGCCCCCCAGGATACACCGGCCCGGCGATCGCCGAGATCAGCCGAAAAATTGACCGGTTGGCGTCGATATCGCATCGTCCCCGAGAATGGGCCCAGTCATCGAGTCGATGGAGCTCGCGCAGGTCCTGGCCGAGGCGGACGACATCGCGCGAAGCGTCAACCAGAGGCTCACCAGCGCACACCAGCTCCTCGCCCTCTTCACCGTCCCGAACCGCGCCGAGCTGCTCCTCAAGGAGCGCGGCGTGGACGAGGACCGCATCCTCCAGCAGATGGTGGGCGCGCCCAAGGAGCCGGAGGGGACCGAGCGCGACCTGCGCGACCGCGCCCGCGACGTGGCCGAGGGCGTGGGGGCGGAGGAGGTGGACTGCCTGCACCTGCTCATCGCCATGAGCCGGGTGCGCCAGTGCGCGGCGCACGACCTGCTCGCCGCCTGCGGGATCCAGCTCCCGGCCCTCCGCAACGTGGCGCTCTCCTACTTCACCGCGCGCATGCCGCGGCGGCTCCGCGACGTGCAGCCGGTCAAGGTCGCCGCCTCGCCCCTCCCGGCGTCGCCGGCCGGGCGCAGGCCGCCGGCCGCGGACCCGGACCGGCCGGACCCGATCGAGGAGCTGGAGGCGCTGCTCGAGCCGGTGGCGACGCCCGCGCCGGACGTGGACGCGAGCCCGAAGCCCGCCGCCACGCCGAGCTCGAAGGAGAAACCGGGCACGAACCGGACACCGGCACGGGCGTCGGCGTCCGGCGGCCCTTCCGCGCCGGCCCGTGCCAGCCCCCACGCCCTCGACCCGAAGCAGTTCCCCTGGCTCGCCTCGCTGGGCCGGAACCTGACCGAGCTGGCCGCGGCCGGGAAGCTCGACCCGCTGGTGGGCCGCGAGCGCGAGGTGGAGCAGGCCATCGACGTCCTCGGCAAGCGCCGCACCAACAACCCGCTCCTCGTCGGCGAGCCCGGCGTGGGCAAGACCGCCATCGTGGAGGGGATCGCCCAGCGGCTCCTCGCCGAGGCGCCCGGCCGGACGCTGGTCGAGATCGACATGGGGAGCGTCGTGGCCGGCACCCAGCTCAGGGGCTCCTTCTCCGAGAAGCTGCTCGGCCTCAAGGACGAGGTCCGCCGCGCCGGCGGCCGGGTGGTGGTCTTCGTGGACGAGATCCACACGCTGGTGGGCGCCGGTTCCACCGGCGAGGGCCCGCAGGACGCCGCCAACGAGCTGAAGGCGGCGCTCGCCCGGGGCGAGTTCCCCTGCATCGGGGCCACCACCCACGACGAGTACCGCCGCCACTTCGAGAAGGACCCCGCCCTGGAGCGGCGCTTCACGCCGGTGCTGGTCCGCGAGCCGACCGTGGCGGACACCGTGGCCATCCTGAAGGGCCTCGCGCCGCGCTACGAGAAGCACCACGGCATCCGCTACCAGCCGGACGCGCTCGAGGCGGCCGCCGCGCTCTCGGCCCGCCACGTCACCGACCGCTTCCTGCCGGACAAGGCCGTGGCGGTGATCGACCTGGCCGGCTCGCGCGCCCGGCGCGAGAAGGCCCGCGAGGTGGGCCCGACCGAGGTGGCCCGGGTGGTGGCCAAGATGGCCGGCGTGCCGGAGTCGCGGCTGCTCGCCAGCGACCGGGAGCGGCTCCTCGGCCTCGAGGCGGCGCTCGCCACCCGCGTGATCGGGCACGGCGAGGCGATCCGCCGGGTGGCCGCGGTGGTCCGCCGGAACTTCGCCGGCTTCGCCTCCCGGCGCCCGATGGGCTCCTTCCTCTTCCTGGGCCCGACCGGCGTGGGCAAGACCGAGATGGCCCGGGCGCTGGCCGACGCGCTGTACGCCAGCCGGGACGCCCTCGTCCAGCTCGACATGAGCGAGTGCGCCGAGGCGACGGGCGTGGCGCGCCTGGTCGGCGCCGCGCCCGGCTACGTCGGGTACGGCGAGGGCGGGCAGCTCACCGACGCGGTCCGCCGGCGCCCCGCCTCGGTGGTGGTGCTGGACGAGATCGAGAAGGCCCACCGGGACGTGCAGATGCTGCTCCTCCAGGTGCTCGAGGAGGGGCGGCTCACCGACGGCCGCGGGCGCCAGGTGGACTTCGCCAACACGGTGGTGGTCCTCACCTCGAACCTGGGCTCCGCCGAGTCCACCCGGGCCGGCGGCACCATGGGCTTCGGCGGCGAGGGGCGCGCCCCTGCCCGCGCCGAGCGCGCCCTGGAAGCGGCCCGCGGCGCCATCCCCCCGGAGCTGTGGAACCGGCTCGACGACCGGATCGCCTTCGCGCCGCTCTCCCGCGAGGAGGTGGCGCGGGTGGCGGGCCTGCTGCTGGCGCAGTCCTCGGAGCGGCTGGCGGGCGAGCGGCGGATCCGCTTCGACGCCGACGGGAGCGTGGTGGACTTCCTGCTCGATCACGGCGGCTTCGACCCGGCCCTGGGCGCCCGCCCCATGCGCGGCGCGGTGCAGCGCCTGGTGGAGGCCCCGCTGGCGGAGCGGATCCTGGCGGGCGAGTTCGGGCCCGGCGACGCGGTCCGGCTGGCGGTGGAGGACGGCGCGCTCCGGTTCTCGCGGGCGGCGTGAGGGCGTGGCCGGAGCCGGCGCGGTGGGCCGCAATACTTCGCGGTGGCCGGCGTAGGGACTTCGATGCGCGCCGTCGCCCTCGCCATCCTCGCGGCGAGCTGCATGCCCCCCTCCTGGGGCGCGGGCGCGCTGCTCCATCCGCGGAGGAAGCCGGTGGAGATCGTCCCGGCGCTCGCGCACCGCGACGTCGTGGTCGAGGGCGGCGGCGCCACGCTCCGCGGGTGGCTCTTCCCGGCGGAGGATCCGTCCGCGGGAACCACCATCGTCTACCTGCACGGCTCCGCCGACAACCGCGCCTCCGGCCTGTGGATCGCCGAGCGCCTCGTGCGGGCCGGGTACGACGTGCTCGCCTACGACTCGCGCGCTCACGGCGAGTCGGGCGGCGAAGCCTGCACCTACGGGTACCACGAGAAGCGCGACCTCTCTCGCGCGCTCGACGCCCTCGGGGTGACGAGGGCCGTCCTGGTCGGCGCCTCGCTCGGCGCGGCGGTGGCCCTCCAGGCCGCCGCGGAGGATCCGCGCGTCGTGGCGGTGGTGGCGGCGGCGACGTTCTCCGACCTCGAGACCGTGGCGCGCGAGCGGGCGCCCTGGTTCGCGAGCGAGGGCCAGATCCAGGAGGCGATGGCGATCGCGGAGCGCGAGGGGCGCTTCCAGGTCGCGGCGGTGAGCCCCGTGCTGGCGGCCAGGCGCATCCGCGTGCCCGTCCTGCTGGTGCACGGCGCCGACGACGCGGAGACGCCGCCGGCGCACGCGGAGCGCGTCCTGGCCGCGCTGGCGGGGCCGGGGCGCCTCCTCGCCGTACCCGGGGCCGGCCACGCCGACGCGCTCGGCCGGGCCTGGACCCAGGTGGAGAGATGGATCGCGGCGGTCGCCCCGCGGGGCCCCGGCCCGCCCGGTCCCGACCGGCCCGGATCGCCCGTCCACCCCGTCCGCCGATCCGGCCGACGACCGCCGCGGCCGAAACCAGCGGGCGGGCCGGCTACGGCGGCCGCGCGCAGGACCAGCCGCCGAGCCCCTCGCTCACCAGGGTCTCGCCGCGGGAGCACCGCGGGAGCAGCGCCCTCGAGCCCCTCCCGACGTCGGAGGGCGTGACGCACTCGATGCGCCCGAAGGCGTCCACCGCCAGGAAGTCGTCCTTCGAGCACCGGCGGAGCCCCAGGAGCTCGCGCAGGTCCGCGCAGGCGAACCCGCCCTGCCCTCGCGACACGACCACCTCGCCGTCCTTGCAGCCCGACGGAAGCACGGGGGCCGGCGACTGCGCGGCCACCGCCGCGCCGAGCCCGGTTCCGAGGAGCGCGACGGCGACCGCGACGGCGAGCGACCTCTTCCCATCCCTCATGGCGACTTCCTCCCTTTCCACCTCCACCCCACGATCTCCGGCGGGTCGACCCCGTGCTCGTGGGCGTGCAGCCGGCAGGCGATCTGGCGGTTCCGGAACCGCTCCTTGGCGTGGGCCCCGGCCACCCGACGCCCGCACCTCCGCGGGGCCGTGGCACGCCCCGAGATCCCGCTGGACGGCCAGCCTCCCCCAAAGGGGCGCGCCGGCCGCGGAACGGGGCCGCGGCCGGCGCGAGGGTACGCGCTGCTCCGATTACGGGGCCGGCACGGTCGTGTGGCAGGCGCCGCATGCCTTGGTGTAGCCCGTCGGCATGTCGAGCCCGCCCGCCGCCTTCGACGAGTTCACCTTGCCGGGGACCACGAACAGGTGCGAGGTGACGTCGTTCTGCCAGTACTGCACGCTGGCGATGACGGCGCCCGGCACGCCCGAGCCGGTCTTGGCGGTCCTGGGCATGTGGCAGTCGGTGCACTTGATGCCCTGGTCGGAGTGGAACCCGAGGCCCGGCTTCACCGCCTCGATGTGCCCGGAGAGGTTGGTCGCCTCGCCCTCGTGGCAGCTGCCGCAGAGCGCGGCGTTCGAGTCGGGGTCGGCGCGCAGCTGGCGCCTCGCCGCGGTCATCCGGTGCGGGTCGTGGCACGACGAGCAGGTCATGAGCTGCGTGGCGTTCTTGTAGAGCCCGGAACGGATGAAGTCGGAGTACTGCTGGTGGTGCGACTTCGAGTGCTTGTCCGGGTCCGCGTAGTAGTCGCTCGCCGCGCCATCGAGCTGGCTCGTGGCGTGGAAGGTGAGGAAGTCGTTCCGCGACGTGCCCGCCCGCATCATCCAACCGTCGGCGTCGACCGGGCTGTCCGTGTTCAGCGCGCCCTTCGGGCGGCTGTGGCACTGGCCGCACACCATCGCCTCGCGCTCCGGGGTGAGGAGCGAGAGCGAGACGATGTGCCGTCCCTGGCCCGCCTCCTCCCAGTGGCGGGAGCCGGGCCCGTGGCAGGACTCGCATCCGACGTTCATCTCCTCGCGGATGCCGTCGCCGTCGTAGTCGAAGTCACCGTAGAGGAAATCCTTCACGGTCTCCGCCGTCCAGACGGTGGCGTCGGAGCCGGTGATCCGCACGCCCACCGCGTGGCAGGAGATGCAGTTCTTCTCGAAGGAGTCCTTCGCCGCCGGCGTCTTGAAGGTCTGGGCGGCCTCGTCGTACCACTTGTAGCCGTTGTAGTCGCGCCACACCTTGGAGGTCCGGCCGTAGGGGGCCGGGTCGGCGCCGTCGTGCTGGAACTGGAGCGGGAGCATCGCGAGGAACCTGCCGCTCGGGTTCGAGAGCTCGGTCATGAAGCGCTGCTTCTTCACGCCGCCGCCGTAGATGGAGTCGACCGGGTAGGTGAACGGGCCGTTCGCCGGGTTCTTCACGTTCGTGAGGACCATCTGGTGGATGCCATCGACCGTGGTCTCGACGCGAACGGTGAACGACACCGTGCCGGTGCCCGGATCCGACTCGAGGGT
>DATIUR010000370.1:0-3151 GCA_035466675.1 Anaeromyxobacteraceae bacterium
CCTCCCGGGCGGGGAAGCGGCCGAGTCCCGCGCGCGGCAGGCCTCGGACGAGGCGCTCGTCGGAGCCTTCCTCGTCGGCGACGACGAGGCGTTCGGCGAGCTCGTCCGCCGGCACGAGGCGCTCGTCCTCTCCATCGCCCGCCGCTACACGCGCTCCCCGGAGGACGCCCGCGACCTCGCCCAGCGCGCCTTCCTGCGCGCGCTCGAGGCGGTCCGCCGCGGCATCGCCCGCGGCCGCCGCGAGGGCTTCCCCTTCCGCCGCTGGCTCCTGCGCATCGCCGCGAACCTGGCCAAGAACCACCTGCGCGACCGGTCGCGCTGGGCGCGCGCGCCGCTCGAGACGGTCTCGGCCGCGGGCCCGGACGCCGCCGCCGACGAGGCGCTGGCCCGGGCCGAGTCCGCCCGGAACGTGCGCCGGGCGGTGCTGCGCCTGCCCCGGCGCCAGCGCGAGGTCCTGACCCTGCGCATCGACGCGGAGCTTCCCTTCAGGGAGATCGCGGAGACGCTCGGCATCACCGAGAACGCCGCCAAGGTGAGCTTCCACCACGCCGCCCGCAGGCTCCGCGACGAGGTGGAGCGGGAGGACCGGCCGTGACGACCTGCCGCGAGTGGGACGCGCTGCTCCCCCTGCACGCCGAGGGCGTGCTCGACCCGGCCGAGGCGGCCCGCCTCGACGCGCACCTCTCCGGCTGCGCCGGCTGCCGCGCCGGGCTCGAGGCCTACGCCGGCGCCCTCTCCCTGGCGCGGCTCCCGCCCCTCTCCGAGGCCGAGCGGGCGGCGGCCTCCGGGCTCGCCGGCTCGGTCCTGGCGGCGCACGGCCGGAGCGAGCGGCGCCGGCGGTTCGCCCGGCGCGGGCTCCTCGGGCTCTCGGCCGCCGCCGCGGTGGCCGCGGCTGCGGTCGCGCCGTCCCTGCTTCGGCCCTCGCCCGCGCCGCCGTCCGACCCGACCCTGGTCGCCGACGCGGGCTGGCAGGAGCCCGACCTGGACGAGATCTGGGACGCCACCGACGTGATCGACTGGAGCGAGTGACCTCACCCATCCCTGGAAGAAAGAGAGAAGGACCCATGAAGAAGTCCCTGCTGCTGCTGCTCGCACTCCCGCTCGCCGCCCTGGCGCAGCCGGCCGCCGGCCCCGCCCGGGGCACCGGCCAGGGCCAGGGCCCGAGCCCGGAGAAGGCCGAGCGGATGGAGAGGCGGGCGAGCCTCGCCTTCGTGCTCGGCCTCTCCGAGGCGCTCGACCTCGACTCGGCCCAGGCCCTGAAGCTGCGCGAGACCGTCGCGCGGTTCCAGGACCGCCGGATCGCCGCCCACAAGGCCCTCGCCGAGGCGCGCCAGGCCCTGCGCGAGATCGCCCGGACCGGCAAGGGCGACGCGAAGCAGGTGGACGAGGCCCTCAAGAAGGCGCAGGACTCGAGCGCCCAGCTCGACGCCGTCCGGCGCGAGGCCTTCGCCGCCATCTCGAAGGACCTCGCCCCCGAGCAGAAGGCCCGCGCCTGGCTGTTCCTCTCCCGCTTCGAGGACCGCTTCGGCCCGGGCATGGGGAGGCACCGCGGCGGCCCCGGGGGCGGGCGCGGCATGGGGCCGGGGATGGGCGGCGGGATGGGCATGATGATGGGCCCCGGCATGGGCCCGGGCCCGGCCATGGACTGCCCGAACCCCGGCTGCCCCTGGCACGGCGACGACGATCGGTAGCCCTCCGGGCGTGGGACTGCCGCCCGGCCGCGCCGCCCCCTCCCCACCGCCCGGGGAGGCGGGCGGCGCACCTTTCTGGTAACTTCCGGGACCCATGAGCTTCCAGAAGGAATCTGGCGTCTTCGTCGTCCGGTACGAATCCCCCGGGGACCTCGACCCGGTCCGGCAACGGGATCTCGTCGCGGCCATCCGCGCCGCGGCCGTGACCGCGCCGGTGGGCGTCGTCTTCGTCGTGTCGCCCACGGTGCAGATGGTCGGGCACGAGGTGCCCGACTACTGGATGTCGGTCACCTCCGACAAGGGCGTCCGGATCGCCGCCATGGCGGTGGTGACCCCCAACCCGGCCGTCTCGGTGGCCACCCGCGGGTTCTCGACCGCCAACATCCTCAAGGACACCTCGGTGGCGGTGAAGCCGTTCACCGAGGAGGGCCCGGCGCTCGAGTGGGTGAAGTCGCAGGTGGCCGCGAAGAAGTGACGGCGCCGGCCGATGACCCGCAGGCGACACGGCAGGGGGGGCAGCGGCGCTCCCGGGGGCGTGGCCCCGGTCTACGAGGGGCCGGAGGTGCTCAGCGCGCTGCTCGCCCAGGCCGGCTCCCCCCACCGCGCCGAGGAGGTGGCGGAGCGGTTCGCCGCCGCCCAGGCGAACGGCGAGCCGCGCTCCGACGTCATCCCCACCCTCTTCCCGGAGGAGCCGCGCTTCCCTTCGCCCGAGGCGGCGCGGCGCCTCTACGGGAACCTGTTCGGCCTGTGGGCGCGGCTGGAGGCGGGCCTGGGCCCGCACGACGACGCGCCCGCGGTGGCGGCCGCGCCGCCGCCGCGCCTCCCGCTCCCGGAGCGGGGATCGCTCCGCGGGTCGCGGCTCACGCGCGAGATCGTGGAGGCGGTCTGGACGCACCTGGCCGACGAGTCGCCCCGCCGGCAGCGGGCCCGCCACGACCGGTACGTCCACGCCCAGCCCGACCTGGTGGCCTGGCTCGACGCCTTCCCGCTCCCCGACTCCGGCGCCCCGGCGGCCGACGACCTCTGCTACGAGGCCTGGGCCATGTTCGACCAGGCCTTCGGCGACCGGGTCCGGACGGTGGACTGGAAGGAGCTGCGCGCCCTCGAGCCGGAGCCGCCCACCGTGGAGGCCTCCCAGCCGGCGCTGGCCCCCTACGTGGCCGAGCAGCTCGACACGCTCGCCGACGACGACCCGTACTTCGGACCGGAGGACCGCGCGCAGGTGGAGCGGGCGGTGGCGGTCGCGACGGCGGCGCTCACCCGGGCCGTGCTGGAGCCGTCGTGAGCGGAGGCGGGAGCGGGGACGGGCTGGCGGCCACATCGGCCTGGACGCGCCGGAGTGACGCATCCGGCGTGAGGGGCAACCGCCCCCACAGCGCCGGCAGCGCCGAGAGCGGCGTGGCGAAGAGCAGGATGGCGGCGGCGGCGAGCGCCCAGGCGCTGTTCGCCCCAGGACGCGC
>DATIUR010000371.1:0-2252 GCA_035466675.1 Anaeromyxobacteraceae bacterium
GCCGCCCACGAACAACGCGCTCATCGTCCGCACCATGGGCCGGGGCTCCGTCTCGGGCGGCGGTCTCGACTGCCGCGCGAACGCGGGCATTTGCGGGATGGAGGTACCGGTCGGAGGCGCGGTGACCCTCACCGCGAGCGCCTGGGCCGGCTACACGTTCGCCGGCTGGAGCGGCTGCGCGCCGGCCAACCAGGCGACCTGCTCGGTCACCGTGGACCAGGGCACCCTGGTGGTGGCGACCTTCACGCCGAACGAGGTTCCGATCTCCGTGCGGGTCGAAGGCGGCCCGGGCGCGGTGACCGGCAGCGGGTTCAACTGTCAGTCGAACACGCTCTCGTGCCTGGTCAACGCCGCTCCGGGGACCGTGCTCACGCTGTTCGCCTCCGGCGTGTCCGGCTCGACCTTCGTGGGCTGGGGCAACTGCCCGGCTCCCTCGGGGAACGCCTGCACGCTGACGGTGAGCGGCGCCGCCTCGCTCAGGGCCTACTTCACGCCCTGAGCCCGCGCCCGGCGTCGACGCACGCAACGGCCCGGCGGCTCCGTCCGCCGGGCCGTCGCCTTTCCAGCCCCCGACGTCGCCGGCGCCCTCACGCGCGGGATCGCATCCGCGTCACCGCCTCGGAGGCCGCCCATCCGGCGCACAGGAGGAGGAGCGGCATGGTGGGATAGCGGACGCGGTTGCCCTCCGCGCCGTCCACCAGCACGACCATGGCGAGCACCCAGCCCACGGAGAGGAGCATCGCCGCCACGGCGCGCTCCTCCACCCCCCACCGCCCCCTGCGGACCCAGAGAAGCGCGAGGATCGCGGCGAGGGCGGCCGGGAACAGGACCGCGAACCCCGTGCTGACGCGGGCCACCGCGGGATCGAAGGGGCGGAAGGGGAGGAACGCGACGGCCTCGTACGCGCGCGCCCAGCCCTCGTGGCCGGCGAGCTCGGAGACGAGCCCGCCCGTGTAGGAGTGGCGCCCCTCGTACACGGCGTACCCGTCGACGTAGAAGTCGAGGGCCTTCCAGGCGAGCAGGGCCGGCTCGCGCCGGAGCAGCGCGAGCGCCTCCGCGCCCATCTCGCGGCACATGGGCACCACGGCGTAGTGATTCCAGTTGGGCGCCCCGCCGGGCTTCGCGATCTGGGCGAGCACCGGACGGTCGCGCATCGACGGCGGGACCGCCTCGGCGGCCGCCCGGGCCAGCCGCGGGTCCACCGGATCCCGGGGGGCTCGATCGAAGAGCGCCAGCAGGGGCGCGGGCGGGATGGGAAGGCCTCGCGCGAGGTTCAGCCCCTGCCAGCTGGAGAAGCCGAAGACGCCGAAGCGCGCCAGGTTCTTCGCCGGCCAGGCGCAGGCGATCGCCACGGCCGCCGCGGCGATCGCGCCGTGACGCAGGCCATCGCGCCCCGCGCGCGCGAGCAGGACCAGCGCCGCGGCCGCCAGCGCGAGCCAGAGCGGGTGGAAGAGGCTCCGCACGTGGACGAGGGCCAGCGCCGGTCCGAGCGCCGCGGCCAGGCGCCCCGCGCCGGGGCTCTCGAGGTACCGCATCGAGGCGAGCGCGAGGACCGCGAGGAGCATCAGCTCCCAGGGCGTGTAGAAGACCAGGTACAGGGACCCGTACAGGAACGGGTTCAGCGCCACGCCCGCCAGCACCGCGAGCCGCAGGAGGCGCGGCCGGACCAGGCGCAGGGCGACCGCCCAGGTGGCGAGGACCGCGGCCGCGCCCACCGCGAAGTGGACGGGCAGGAGGATCGACTCGGCGGCGATCCCCGTGGCGCGGGAAGCCTTGAGCGCGATCCCGAGCAGGAGGTTCAGGAACGGCGGCTGGGCGTGGAGATCGAGGATCGACCTCGCCAGGTCGTCGAGCAGCGCCGGCCAGGGGAGGAGCTGCCAGTTGTCGAGCGGCGCGCCGAACCGGCCCCCGGTGGCCCCCCACGCGACGAACAGGATCGCGTAGGCGCCGAGGATCCCCGCTCCCTCCGCGCGGCTGGGCCGGGGATGCGGGGTCGCGTGGGGGCTCAAGCGGCTCTCCGATCCGGCGGGCTCATCGGGCGGGGCGCGGGTAGGCGAGGAAGAGATCGACGGCGTCGACCAGGCCGTCGTCCCAGCCCCAGGGGAGGTAGCCCCAGGCGTTGGAGTAGAAGCCCGCGCCGGCGGCGGCGCTCATGACGCGCCCGCCCGGCTCCCGGACCTCGACCCTCCCGAGGTGGACCAGCGCCTCCTCGAGGTCGCGCCGGCGGATGGGGTTGGCCAGGTTGTCGTTGT
>DATIUR010000372.1:0-5097 GCA_035466675.1 Anaeromyxobacteraceae bacterium
GCGTCGAGGGCGGCGAAGGCGAACGGGCCCGGGCCGCTGCCCAGGTCGAGCGCCGATCGCGGCCGCCGGGGAAGCTCGGAGAGGGTGCCGCGCCCCTGGAGGTAGGAGACCGGCCAGTAGAAGAGCAGGTAGGCGCCGAGCAGCCGCTCGTCGTCGAGGTAGCGCGCGCCGGCCAGCTCGCGCCCGCGGGTGAGCCCCCGGGAGAGGCGGGAGACCGCCGCCGCGACCTCGCGCAGCTCGTCCGGCGCGAGGTCGTCCGGGGGCGCGCCGCCGGTGCGACGCCCCGCCCCCCGGCGGCCGGCCCGCCAGACGGCGAGCAGGCTCGGGATCCAGCGACCCAGGTCCTCGGCCGGAAGGCCCACGGCCTCGCCCTAGCCGGAGCCGGGATCCCCGCCGCGCCGACGGGCCCGGGCCGCCCCCACCGCCATCCAGGCCAGGCCGACCAGGATCATGACCGCGCCCACGACCATGAACGTGGTCCCGATCTCCTGCTTGGCGAGCCCGTACCGCGCCAGCGCCCCGACGGCCACGGAGGCGACGCCGTTCCAGGCGAGCGTCCTCGCCAGCGACGGGACCGTCGGGGGAGGGGAGGGTGTCATCCGCGCGATGCTCGCCCCATCGCGCCCGGCGGTCAATCCGGAAGCGGCACCTCGAGCGTGAACCCGTCGAAGGCCACCTCCACCCTGGGGAACTCCGCCCGCGCCTGGGTGAGCAGCACCTCGGGCTCGTGGTCGTAGCGGGTGGACAGGTGGGTGAGGACGAGCCGCTCCGCGCCCGCCTCGCGCGCCGTCCGGGCCGCCTCGCGCGCGGTGGAGTGCCCGGTCTCGCCGGCCCGCTCCTGCTCGGCGTCCCCGAAGGTGGAGTCGTGCACGAGCAGGTCCGCCTCGCGGGCGGCCGCCACGGTGCCGCGGCAGGGTCGGGTGTCGCCGGTGACCACGACCTTGCGCCCTCGGCGCGGCGGCTCGACCACCTCGGCGGGCCCGACCGTCCGCCCGTCCGGGAGCCTCACCGCTCGCCCGTGCTGCAGCTCTCCCCAAAGCCGGCCCCTGGGCACGCCGATGGCGACGGCCTTCTCCGGGTGGAACCGGCCGGGCCGCGCGTCCTCCTCCAGCGCCCATCCGACCGAGGGACCCCGGTGGTCGGTCTCGAAGGCCAACAGGTCGCAGCCGTCGCGGCGGATCCGGTCGCCCGGGGCGACCTCCCGGATCGACACGTCGAAGACGGGCTTCTCGGTGCCGGTGAAGAGCATCGTCTCGAGGAGGCGCCGGGCGGGCCTGGGGCCGTACAGGTCGAGCGGGGCCTCCCGGCCCAGCATGGAGAGCGTGCGGAGGAACCCGACGGCGCCGAGCCAGTGGTCGGCGTGGAAGTGGGTGAAGAAGATGGCGGCCACGTCGAAGCCCGTCCCGAACCGGATCATCTGCCGCTGGCTGCCCTCCCCGCAGTCCACCAGGAACAGCTCGCGCTCCCGGCGCAGCGCCAGGCCGGTCAGGTTCCGCTGGGCGGTGGGGGCGGCCGCGGAGGTCCCGAGGAAGGTGAGCCGGAGCATCAGGAGGAGGCCGAGGTATACCGGGCGATGGAGCGTGTCCACACGAAACGCGCGAAGGCCGCGAAGAGGATCGCGCCGAGGAGCGCCTGCCCGGCCTCGAGCGCGCCGAGGCGGCCGAGCAGGGCCAGGGCCGGATAGGTCGTCATGAGCGCGAGCGGAACGACGAAGGTGAAGACGAACCGGAGCGCGCCGCGGAACACCGAGATGGGCCAGCGGGCGGCGTCGTAGATGGAGACGAACAGGAACGAGAGGTTGTCGATCTTCACCACGTAGAAGGCGGCCGAGACGACCAGGATCCAGAGCGAGTAGAGGATGAGGGCGGCGCAGGCGAGCAGGACCAGGGCCGCGCCGACGTCCGCCGGCCCGGGCCAGCGGCCCATCCGGTGGAAGGCCACCGCGAAGATGGCCACGCCGCCGACCAGGTCCATCACCCGCCAGGGCTCGAAGCGGGCCGTGGAGACGAGGAACTGCGCGTCGGCCGGCTTGAGCAGCACGAAGTCGAGCGTGCCCTTGCGGATGTGGTCCACCACCGCGGCCAGCGACGGATTCACCGCGCCCTCGAGGATCCCCTTCACCAGCGTGAACCAGCCCATGACCACCAGCGCCTCCTCGAAGGTCCAGCCGGCCAGCCCCTTGCGGCCCGCGAACACCACCAGCAGCGGGACCAGCCCCCAGCCGGTCCAGAACAGGGCCAGCGCGCCCTCCACCAGGAACTCGACGCGGTACTGGAGGGAGGTGGCGGCGGAGGCGCGGAGCTGGACGCCCAGGAGCCGGAGGTAGCGGAGCACGGCGTCTAGCCCCCGAAGGCGGCGAAGCGGCGCAGCCCGAGCCCGAAGGCCGCGCGGGCGCCGAGGAAGAGGACGAGCACGAAGGCCCACTGCGCGCCCAGCTCGAGGAGCGCCTCCGCCCGCGGCGTCATGCCCAGGACCATCTCGACGGGGAAGCCGAGCATGTAGCGGAAGGGGAGGAAGCGGGCCAGGGACGTCACCCAGGCCGGGTAGAGCTCGAGCGGGACCAGGTAGCCGGAGAAGATCCCGAACAGGCCGAGCCAGACCTCGAAGACGGCGCCGGCCGACTCGATGAAGAAGGCGAGCGAGCCGACGATGCACATGGCCAGGAAGGTGATGAGCCAGGCGCCCAGGATGGAGAGGGGGACCACGGCCAGGAGCACCGGGTCCCGGGTGATCCGGTCCCCCCCCACCGCCCAGAGCATCACCAGCGCGACGGGCAGCGAGAGCACGATCCGCAGCGGCACGGCCGCCACGTTCTCGGCGGCGTAGGCGACCAGCGGATGGAGGGGGCGGAGCAGGCGGAGGGCCAGCGTGCCCTGCCGGATCTCCATGTTGAGCTCCCAGATCACCCAGGCCCCGGTGAGGAGCCGGACCACCAGCGCCACCAGGAAGTAGGCCGCGAACTCGGCCTGGCCGAAGCGGCCCACCGGCGCCTCGCGCGCCACCGCGCTCCACAGGGCCAGCATCACGAGCGGCATGGTGGTGGAGAGCAGCCACACCACGAACTCGGCGCGGTAGGCCACCGCCGCGGCGAAGCCGGTGCGCAGGAGGGCGGGGAGCGCGCGCAGGGTCCGGGTCAAGACCACCCAAGGTAACCCGGTTCGGACGGCCGCGCCGCGCCGGGAAGCCGGGCCGCGCCGGCGGGATCCGCTTCTCCCCCCCGCGCCCGCCTGGTAATCCTTGCTCCATGGCGAAGACCGAGCCGAACGCCATCGTGACGCAGCGGATCGAGGTCGCCCCGGGCCTGATCATCCTCCGCATCGCCCCGGACGGCTGGCAGCTCCCGCCGTTCCTGCCGGGACAGTTCGCCGTGATCGGGCTTTCGGCGCGCGCGCCGCGGGTGGCGATGTCCGACCCGGAGGAGCCGGGCGGCGACCCGGACCGGATGATCCGGCGGGCCTACTCCATCGCCTCGTCCTCGCTCGACCGGCAGTACCTGGAGCTGTTCGTGACCATGGTGCGGTCCGGCGAGCTGACCCCGCGCCTCTTCGCGCTCGCCCCCGGGGACCGGCTCTGGCTCGGGCCGAAGTTCACCGGCATGTTCACCCTGCGGGACGTCCCGGCCGACAAGCACGTGGTCTTCGTGGCCACCGGCACCGGCCTCGCGCCGTACATGAGCATGCTCCGCACCCAGCTCGAGTGCGGCGGCAAGCGCCGCCATGCCCTGCTGGTGGGCGCCCGCCACTCCTGGGACCTGGGCTACACGGCGGAGCTCGTCACCATGGCGCGGCTGTGCGCGAACGTGACCTTCCTGCCCACGGTGAGCCGCCCGCAGGACGAGCCGGCGCCCTGGGGCGGCGCGACCGGGTACGTCCAGCAGATCTGGACCGGCGGCGCGCTCGACCGGGCCTGGGGCAGGCATCCGACCCCGGAGGACACGCACGTCTTCCTGTGCGGGAACCCGGGCATGATCGAGCAGATGCAGAAGACGCTCGAGGGCGAGGGCTTCCTCGTGCACGAGCCCAAGCGACCCGGGCAGATCCACGTGGAGAAGTACTGGTGACCGCCGCCGCCCGCGCAAAGGCGGGCTGATGGTCGGCCGAACGACATCTGATTGGTCCTCCTCCGCCGGCGCGCCTATCGTGGCGGCGATGGGAATTGCCGCCACGGCGGCCCGTCGAGGAGGAGGACACGATGGCTTTCGCCGCAAC
Organism: Anaeromyxobacteraceae bacterium; assembly: GCA_035466675.1. Classification (GTDB taxonomy): domain Bacteria; phylum Myxococcota; class Myxococcia; order Myxococcales; family Anaeromyxobacteraceae; genus Anaeromyxobacter. Next base: position 4,209 of record DATIUR010000372.1, read on the forward strand.
CGCCGCGCACCATGGCTCGCAGGCGCCCGTTCCGCTCGCGCCGCTCGTCGCCTCCACCCCCGGGCCCTCCCGGACCGCCGGAGGGGATCGGCTCTCCGACCGGTTCCTCGTGGCGCACCTGCTCGAGCACCACCACGCCTACGCGCGGCGCGTCCTGCCCTACGTGGCCCCGCTCCTCGCCAAGGTGGCGGGCTTCTACGGCCGGCGGTACGAGAAGCTGAACGCCCTGTGCGACGCGGGCGAGGAGCTGGCGGAGGCGCTCGAGGCGCACCTCGACGAGGAGGAGCGAGCGCTCTTCCCCGCGCTCCTCGACGGGACACCGCCGCGCGAGGTACTCCGGCGTGCCCTCGAGCGGATGCACCGGCAGCACCTCGAGCTCGAGCGCCTCCTCGTCCGCGTCCGCTCGACCGCCGACGGCTTCGCCGCTCCCATCTGGGCGGGGCGCAGCCACGAGGTGCTCCTGGAGGAGCTCGAGGCCCTCGAGGAGAACGTGGTGGAGCACATCCACCTCGAGCGGTACCTGTTCGTGTCCCGGCTCTTCGCGCCCGCCCGCGGGATCCCTCACTCCGCCTCGAGCCACGCGGCGTAGGCGTCGAACGCGTGGGGCCGGCCCAGGAAGTCGCGGACCAGCTCCGCGGCCGGCCTGGAGCCGCCCGGCTCCAGGATGGTCCGCCGGTAGCGCCGCGCCGGCTCGGGCGCGAGCAGGCCGCCCGCCCGGCGGAACTCGCCCACCAGGTCCTTGGCGATCACGAGCGACCACAGGTACGTGTAGTAGATGGCCGAGTAGCCGTCGAGGTGGCCGAACGACTCGTGGAAGTACGTCCCCTCCACGTGGCGGAAGGGCGTGTACCGCTCCTGCAGCTCCGCCACCAGCTTCGTGGTGTCGAGC
>DATIUR010000373.1:0-6773 GCA_035466675.1 Anaeromyxobacteraceae bacterium
TGATCGGCTGCCGGGTCGACGGGACGCCGGTCCTGGGAAGCGTCCGCGACCTGCCCGACCTGGTGGGGCGGCACGGGGTCTCCACCGTGCTGCTGGCCGACCCCGGCCAGTCCGCCTCGCGCATCCGCCAGATCCTCGACCTGTGCGCCCGGAGCAAGGTCCGCTTCAAGATCATCCCCGCCTCCTTCACGCACGTGGACAGGCGCCTCTCCGTGGCCATGCTCGACGACGTCTCGCCCGAAGACCTCCTGCCGCGCGAGACGGTGGCGTTCGACGAGGCCAGCGTGGCCGGGCTGGTCCGCGGCCGGCGCGCGCTCGTGACCGGGGCGGGGGGGTCGATCGGGGGAGAGCTGTCGCGCCAGCTGGCCCGTTACGGCGTCGGCCAGCTCGTCATGGTCGACATCAACGAGAACGAGCTCTACATGCGGGGCCGCGCTCTGGCGGAGGAGTTCGCCGGCGTGGACGTCCGGCTCGAGGTCGCCGACGTCCGGGAGTACGAGCCCCTGCGGCGCCTGGGAGAGCGCTACCGCCCGCAGGACGTCCTCCATGCCGCCGCCCACAAGCACGTCCCGCTCATGGAGGACGCGCCCGCCGAGGCCGTGAAGAACAACGTCTTCGGGACGCTCAACGCCGCGCGGATGGCCCACGCCTGCGGCGCCGAGCGGTTCGTCCTCATCTCGACCGACAAGGCGGTGAAGCCCACCTCGGTCATGGGCGCCAGCAAGCGCGTGGCGGAGCTGGTCACGCGGGCGGTGGGCCGGTCCTCGCGCACGCGCATGACCGCGGTCCGGTTCGGCAACGTGCTCGGCTCCGCGGGCAGCGTCGTCCCCATCTTCAAGCGCCAGATCGCGCGGGGCGGCCCGGTGACGGTGACGGATCCCGGCTGCACCCGCTACTTCATGACGGTCCCGGAGGCGGTGGGCCTGGTGCTCCTGGCCGGGCTCGGCGCGAACGAGGAGCTGTGCGTGCTGGAGATGGGCGAGCCCATCCGCATCGCCGACCTGGCCAGGAACATGATCACGCTTGCGGGCCACGTCCCGGACGAGGAGATCCCCATCGTCTTCACGGGCCTCCGGCCGGGGGAGAAGCTGTTCGAGGAGGTGCTGACGGAGGAGGAGGAGCGCACCGAGGTCGTGCGGGACCGCATCCGCGCCACCCACAGCCCGCCGCCGCCGCCGGATCTGGTGCCGCGGCTGGCGGAGCTCCGCCGGCTCGCCGACGAGGGGGACCGGGAGCGGATCGTCGCCGCCCTGCGCGGGCTCGTCCCCACCTACCGCCCGGCCTGCGCCACGGCGCCGCATGCGGCGCAGCGCGGTCCAGCGGCCCGCCGCAGGCCCGGCCTGGAGGCTCCGCCCGGGAACGTCTCGGCCACGGTTTGATGCTACCGTGATGCACGTGGCTCCCAGACCGGAGGAGGAGCGCGTTCCCGAGGAACGCGCTGGCGAGGCCGATCGTGCCCCCGCGCCCGTCCCGGCGCCGAGGCGGGAGGAGCCCACTCTTCCCGATCTCGTGCGCATGGTCCTGGACGAGCGGTGGCTCGTGGTGGCCGTGGCGGGGGCGGTGCTCGCCCTCGCCTCGGTCTACCTGTTCGTCGCGACCCCCCTCTTCGAGTCGAACGTGGTGATCCAGGTCCAGAGCAGCAGCCAGACGCTGCCCGGGCTCGAGGATCTCTCCTCGGTCTTCAGCGAGAAGACCCCGGCCGAGACGGAGATCGAGATCATCCGGTCCCGCAGCCTGGTGGGCTCGGTGGTGGACCGCCTCGGCCTCGCCGTGGAGGCGAGGCCCAGGAGGTTCCCGGTGATCGGCGCGGCGCTCGCCCGCCGGTACGACGGCCGCTCGCCCGCGGACGCCTGGCCGGGCTTCTCGGCGTTCGCGTGGGGGGGCGAGCGGATCCGCGTGGGCGACCTGTCGGTTTCGGACGACCTCCTCGGGCAGCCGTTGCTCCTCACCGCGCTGGAGGGCGGCCGCTTCCGGCTGGCGTCGCCGGACGGCGCGGATCTCCTGGAGGGAGCGGTCGGGGCGACGGCCCGGCGCGCGGAGGAGCCGCTCGTCGAGATCCTCGTCTCGGAGCTCGCGGCTCGGCCCGGGACGACATTCTGGGTCGCGAAGAGGCACCGCTCCGACGTGGTGGACCTGCTGCGGGTCCAGCTCCGCGCGGAGGAGACCGGGAAGAAGACCGGCATCCTGGTCCTGACGCTGGAGGGCGCCGACCCGGTCCGGGTGGCGGCGATCCTGAACGGGCTCGCCGAGACCTACCTGCGCCATCACGTCGAGCGGAAGTCGGCCGACGCGGCCAAGACCCTCGATTTCCTCGACGCCCAGCTCCCCGTCCTGAAGGCGGGCCTGGAGAAGGCCGAGTCGGCGCTGAACGAGTTCCAGCGCCGGCGCGGGACGGTGAACCTCTCGCAGGAGACCGTCGCGATGCTGGGGCGGGCGGTCGAGGTGGAGAAGGCGCTCTCCGAGCTGAAGCTCCAGCAGGCCGAGCTGCGCCAGCGGTTCACCGAGAACCACCCCATGCTCGCCTCGGTGGCCCAGAAGGCCGATCGCCTCCGCGCCGAGCGGGCGGCCGTTACCGCCCGGATGCGGGAGCTGCCCGAGACCGAGCTCGACTCGGCCCGGCTCACGCGCGACGTGACGGTCGCCTCCGAGCTCTACGTCCTCCTCCTCAACAAGGCCCAGGAGCTGCGCATCGTGAAGTCGGGCGTGGTCGGGAACGTGACCATCCTCGACGAGGCGCTCGTGCCCCGGCGGCCGTCCCGGCCGAGGACGGGGATGGTCCTCGCCCTGGCGCTGATGCTGGGCGTGGGAGGCGGGGTCGCCACGGCGCTCGGGCGCCGGACGTTCCGCGACGGCGCCGAGGATCCCGAGGACGTCGAGACGGGCACCGGCCTTCCCGTCTTCGTCACCATCCCCCACAGCGCCGCCGAGGACGGGCTGGAGCGCGCCTCGCGGCGGGAGGCGGGACACCATCGCCAGGCGCTGGCGGAGGCCGCGCCCGACGACGTCGCGGTCGAGCACCTGCGGAGCCTGCGCACCGCGCTCCAGTTCGCCCTGGTGGAGGCGCGCAACAACGTCATCGCCCTGGCGGCGCCCGCTCCGGGGACGGGCAAGACCTTCGTCTCGGCGAACCTGGCCCACCTCCTCGCCTCCTCGGATCGGCGGGTGCTGCTCGTGGACGGCGACCTGCGGCGGGGGCGCATCCACCGGTTCTTCGGCACCGACCGCCAGCCGGGGCTGTCGGACGTCCTGAGCGGCTCCGCCACGCCGGAGGCGGCGGTGCGCCCGACGCCGAACGCGAGCCTCCACTTCGTCCCCACCGGCCGGATTCCTCCCAACCCGGCCGAGCTGCTCGCCAGCCAGCGGTTCCAGCAGTTCCTCGCCGCCATGTCGAAGCGGTACGACCTCGTGATCGTGGACACGCCGCCGGTGCTGGCGGTGACCGACCCGGCCCTCATCGCCCGTTGCGCGGGCGTGAACCTCATGGTCCTGCGCGCCGGGCACCACTCGGTCCGGGAGATCGTCCTGACGGTCAAGAACCTGGCGCGCTCCGGCGTGCGCATCCAGGGAGCCATCCTGAACGACCTCCGGGCGACCGGCGGACGCTACGGCCGGTACGGCCGGTACTACCGGTACGAGTACCGGTCCGAGCGCAGGTGACGGGCGAGGGTGGCCGCTCGCGGGCGTGGCCGCCCGCCGGGGCGGGGACGGAGGACGGCGTCCCGCGCTCATGTGCCCCAGGGACGTGGGATGGCTGCCCGGACCCACCGCCCTATGATGGGCCGCGAGAACGCCGGGGGGCTCTCTTGGGCGGTTGCCGCATCCTCATCGTGGACGGGGACGCGTCCTCGCGCGCAGCCGCGGAGCGGGCCCTCGCCCTCGACGGGCACTCGGTCCTCTCGGCCGCGTGCGGCGCCGACGCCACGGCGCTCCTCGACCAGGGCTCCATGCCCGACCTCGTCATCGCCACCGAGAAGGCGGACGGCGTCGCGCTCCTGCGGGCCATCCGGTCGCGGAGCCAGGGGATCCCGGTCGTCCTGGTGTCGGGCTCGTCGTCGGCCGCCGCGCTCGACGCCGTCCAGGGGGTGGCGCTGGAGGCGCCAGCGCCCACCCCGGAGCCGACCGCGGCCACGCCGGCCCCCCGGCGCACGCCGCTCCCCGCCCGCCCCACCCTGGCCGAGGTGGAGCGCCGCTACGCCGCGGAGATCCTGCGCGAGACGGGGGGCAACAAGTCGCGCGCGGCGCAGATCCTGGGGATCGACCGCAAGACGCTCTACCGCATCCTGGAAGGGCGCGCCCCGGACGCCTCGGGGTCGTAGGAGGCGGCCGCCGGCCGCCTCACTGGCCGAACCCCGCGGCGGCCCGGTCCGCCACGTCGGCCGCGAACCAGAGGCCCTGGATGGTGGGCATGATCTGGCCGAGCACGCGATTCCAGTTGGTGAGGGCGTAGGGCGCGACGTAGACGACGTCGAGAGGCTCGAGCTGGAACTGCGCGGCCAGGAGCAGCGCGTCGGCGCTCGAGGCGTCCAGCTTGTAGACCCGCGGCTTCTCGTACGCGCCGCGGATGACGTAGACCTCGCCCGGGTTCGACGTGACCGGGTCGAAGCCCTCCGAGTCGCCGATCGCCTCGGCGAGCGACATCCGGCCCTTGGTCATGAGGCGGGAGGCGGGGCGGCGGACCTCGCCCATCACGAAGACCTTGTTCTGCGACCGGCTCGGCACGTTGAGGATGTCGCCGTCCTGGAGGAGCCAGTTCTGCGAGAGGTCGCCGTCCTCGTAGAGCGCCTGCAGGTCCAGCCGGTGGACGCGCCCGGCGCGCGTGAGCGTGACTCCGCGCGGCCAGGCCTCCGGGGTGACGCCCCTCGCCTGGCTGATGGCGTCGACGACGCGGAGGGGGACGTCGGTGACGGGGAGGGTCGAGGGCGCCATCACCTCGCCCGTCACCTGCACGCGCTTGCCGCGAAACGCCACCACGCGCACGTCGAGCTGCGGGTTCTCGATCCACTTGCGCAGGCGCATGGTGAGGAGCGCCCGGATCTCGCGGATCGTCATGCCGGCCACCTCGACCACGCCCACGTGCGGGTAGAACATCGTGCCGTCCGCCAGGATCGGGTTTCCCGACAGCTCGGCCGGCCGGAACTCGCCGGCCGGGATGGTCAGCTCGGGGTGATCCCAGACCGTGACCGAGAGGACGTCGTGGGGAGCGACCGTGTACTCGTAGCGCGCCGCCTTCTCCGCCATCGGGTCCTTGGGCCGCCGCTCGGCCTCCAGCTCCCGCGCCACGGCCTGCTCCAGGACGACGGCGGGCGTGATGGGCACGAGCGTGGGCGGGCCGCCCCGCACCGCCCGCGAGGTGACGGACGACTCGGAGAACTGCAGGCCCGGCGCCACCGGGCCGCACCCCGATCCCAGCATCAGCGCCACCGTCCAGAGTCGTCTCACGTGGCCCTCCACACCGCCCTGGCGTAGTCCTGGATTCCCCGCTCGATGAGCGAGAGCGCCCGAGCGAAGGCGGTTCTCGGCTCCCGGTACGGGTCCGGCACGTCGAAGTCCCCGTACTCGCCGATGCGCCGGATGCGGCCGCGCAGGAAGGGGAACATCGCCTCGACCTGACGGACCTGGCGCCTCTCCATCACCAGCACGAGGTCGAACCCCGCCGCCAGGCCGGCGGTGAGCTGGCGCGCCCGGTGGCCGGAGATGTCGAGGCCGCGCTCCGCCAGGAGATCGCGGGCGACCGGGTCCGCCGGCTCGCCCACCAGCGCCGCGATCCCGGCCGACGCGACCCGGGCCTTCGGCCGCCCGCCCAGCCGCTCGCGCAGGAGCGCCTCGGCCATCGGACTCCGGCAGATGTTCCCGGTGCAGACCATGAGGACGCGATCCAGCATCTCGAGATCCGGGCCTACGGCGCGCCGGAAGCGCCGCCGTGCGATCGCGCCACCTGCTCGCGATCCCGCCTCTCGACCGCCCGCTGCATCCCTGTCCCCCCGGCCGTGTGTCCCGATGAAGTCTGGAACGCTCCGCCCTCCCACACAAGAGTCCCTCGTGGGAGCCACCGGACCGGGGGCGACGGACGAGGGATTCCAGGCAGATGCCTCGCCGTGTCCCGATCTTCCCCACCGTGTCTTTCCTCGCGTGCGAGGCGTCGAATCTTCCCTGATGGGGCCGGACCAGGATGTGGGTTGCGGTGGCCGTTCGAGGCGCCCAACATGCGCGGCCAAGGGGGTGTGTGATGAATTCGCACATGAAGCGCTGGCCTGTCGCGGCGCTCGTCGCGGTGCTTTTGGCGTGCGGTGGGTCGATCTTCGACGACAGGTCGGATCAGCTGAGGACGGTGGCGGCCGCGGAGGGGGCGACGGCCTGCAACGGCAGGACGATCGGATTCTGGGCCAACCGCATCGGCGTGCTGTTCATCGACGCGGAGGACCTGGCGTACCTCGCGTCGTTCCGGCTGGTGGACGGGAGCGGCATGCCGGTGAGCCTGACGACCCCGGCGGCGGTGAGCACCTTCCTGCGAAGGGCGTCGGCCACGAACATGGCCAACATGCTCTCCGCGCAGTGGGTGGCGTTCGCGCTGAACTACCGGAAGGATCTGTTCTGCCAGGGGCTCGAGATCAGCTTCTACTTCCCGGACTTCCCCGAGCCGGGCGAGGGCCCCGACGGAACCGTGACGTTCGACCAGATCGCCGACGCGGTGGCGGCGGCGCTGGCCGAGGGGAGCGAAGCCACGGGCGAGGAGATGGAGTTCCTGAAGGACTTCCTCGACGCCGCGAACAACG
>DATIUR010000374.1:0-3920 GCA_035466675.1 Anaeromyxobacteraceae bacterium
GCGCCCGGGCGGGCGCGGCGAGCCGACGGTGGACTACTCGTTCGACCAGCGCCCCGAGGCGGGGCGGGCCGGCTTCCGTCGCGGGGACCGGGTGCGCCACCCCTCGCTCGGGGACGGCGTCGTCCTCGCCAGCGAGGGGCCGGGCCGGGACGCGAAGGTGACCGTGGCCTTCGACCTGGCGGGGGAGAAGCGGGTGCTGGCGCGGTTCCTCGCGCCGGCGTAGCCCGGCCGGCGGGGCCCGGAGCCGTCAGCGCGCGGCCGCCGCCTGGCCGACCAGCTTCTCCCGGAAGAAGAGGACCGCGCGTCCGAGCATGTGGACCTGGTTCTCCCGCTTCTGCGCGCCGTGCCCCTCGTCGGCGAACACGACCAGCTCGGCCGGCACGCCGCGCGCGGCCAGCGCCGCGTGGATCTGGATCGCCTCGCCCACCGGCACGCGCGGGTCGCTCGCCCCCTGCATGACGAGCAGCGGCCCCTTCACCCGGTCGACGTGGCTCGAGGGCGAGAGCCGGAGCAGCACGTCGCGCTGCGTGGCCGGATCCCCGTACTCGCTGATGCGCAGGATCCGCCGGTAGGGGGCGGTGTTCTCCAGGAAGGTGACGAGGTTCGAGATGCCGACGATGGAGACGCCGGCGTCGTAGGCCCCCGCGAACATCGTCATCCCGACCAGGGCGGAGTAGCCGCCGTAGCTGCCGCCCAGGATCCCGACCTTCGGCTCCCGGCCCTCCTTCGCCCAGGCCCGGCGGACGAACCGGGCCGCGTCCTCGATGTCGGTGACGACGTCGAGCCGTTTCGCCCCGTCGTCCGCCTCGAGCCAGCGCCTGCCGTACCCGTCGCTGCCGCGGACGTTCGGCTCCACGAACACGAATCCCTCGTCGACGAAGAGCTGGGCGTACGGGCTGAAGCCGGGCTGGGCCTGCGCCTCCGGCCCGCCGTGGAACTCGATCACCACCGGGCAGGGGTCGGCGGCGCAGCGCGCGGGACGGCGGACGAACATGGGGATGGGCGTCCCGTCGCGCGCCGGGTAGGTCTCCAGGGTGGCGACGGAGAAGCGGCTCGTGTCGATCTCCGGCGCGCTCGGGATCACCCAGCGCGCCAGCCGCCCGGTGCGCCAGTCGAGGACGAAGCTCGAGCGCGGCGCCCGGGCCGTCTCGATGCCGAGGGTGGTGAAGCGGCCGGCACGGGTGGTGCGGCCGGCGTACACGTGGTCCGCCTCGGGGAGCTTCGGGAGCGGGAGCGGCCGGTGCGTGCGCGCGTCCATGGCCCGCAGCCGGGTGTAGCCGGCCTCGTTCACCGTGTAGAGGATCCGGGTCCGGGGCTCGTCCACCGTGAAGTCGGAGACGTCCCAGGCGAGGGTCGGGGAGATGGGCTCCAGCGCCGCGCCCGGGCCACGCATCCGGCAGAGGCGGCGGAAGTCGCCGAGCTTGGGCGTCAGGACCAGGAGCTCGCCCGGAGCCGCGCCGTAGCGGGCCGTGTACTCGACCTTCTCGTCCTGTCCCAGGAGCGGGGCGAGCTTCCCGCCCGGCTCGCGCTCCCAGTACTCCGCGGTGAGGGACCCGGTCGCCTTCCGGAGGAGGAGCCTCCCGTCGGCGCGATGGTCGTCGATCGACCAGAGGCCCGGCTCGTCCAGGAGGAGCTCCCGCCTCCCGGTGGCGATCTCGTGGCGGTAGACGGCGTAGGCGTCGGGCTTCCGGTCGTTGGAGGTGAAGTAGAGCCAGCGCCCGTCGCGGGAGACGAAGCCGTGCAGGGTCCGCACGCCCTCCAGGTGCTGCACCGGCCGGAGCGGACCCCCGGCCGCGGAGAGGAGGTACAGCCCCGGGTTCTCCTCGCCCTTCCGGTCGCGGGAGACGACCAGCGTCTTCCCGTCCGGCGCGACGTCCACGACCGAGGTGGCATCCTCGCCTCCGGTGAGCTGGACGGGGAAGCGATCCGGGCCGTCCAGCCGCCAGACCTGCGAGGTGCCGGTCACCCGCCAGGCGAAGAAGAGGCGGCGGCCGTCGTCGGACGGGATCCCCAGGCCGGGCGCCCGGACGTCCATCATCGCCTGCACCTTGCGGGTGAGCGCCGGATCGAACGGCCGCGGCGCGTACCGCTCCAGCACCTCGGGAGGAACGCTCCTCGCGCCGAGGCCGGTGTAGCCCGCGGCCGGGGCGGCGCCGGCGGGTGCCGGCGGGGCTCCCGGGGCGGGAGGAACGGGTGCGGGCGCCTGCGCGCCGACGCCGCCGACCGCGGCGAACGCGAGGCAGAGGGCGACGGCGATCCGGGGCGGACGGGGCATGAGCGTTCCTCCTGGGGGCCGGTTCTACCGGGTACGCCGCCCCGGCGGCACGTCCATTTCGGAGCGCCGGGGCGGTGCCCGGCCTCACTCCCGCCGGAAGGTGCGGACCCCCAGCACCGCCTCGACGAGCCAGGAGAGGAACGTGAGGGCCAGCGCCAGGACGAGCGACTGGAGGAACCTGACGTCGTAGGCCGACATCACCACGCCCACCCAGATGGCCGCGTAGAGGAGCCAGGGCACGAGCAGGAACCAGAGGAACTTCGCCAGCGTGATGTAGTAGGCGAAGGAGAGCACCACCGAGACGAGCACCGCGCGGACGAACGTGTTGGCGGGATTGCCGGGCGACACCCACTCGACCGCGAGCCAGAGGACCGCGGCCGAGAGCGCGAGGCGCACCAGGAAGGCGACGAAGGGCGAGCGCATGGCCGGAGTATGGCACGCGCCCACAGGTCCTCGTCGGGGCGTGCGGCGGGGCGCCGCGAACGGGGCGGGCGTATGATGGCGGCATGCCGGCGCCCCCCCACCGGCCCGCCCCCGCGCCGCCCGTCACCGAGGCACTGCTCCGGGCCCTGCCCAAGACCGACCTGCACTGCCACCTGGACGGATCGCTCCGGCTGGAGACGATCCTCGACCTGGCCGAGAAGCAGAAGGTGAAGCTCCCCGCCTCCGACCCGGAGGGCCTCGCCCGGGCCATCCACATGGGCGAGATCTGCGAGAGCCTGGAGGACTACCTCACCGCCTTCGACGTCACGCTGGCCGTGCTCCAGACCGAGGAGGCGCTCTTCCGCGCCGCGCACGAGCTGGCGGTGGACTGCGCCAGGGAGAACGTGCGCTACCTCGAGGTGCGCTACTCGCCCGTCCTGCACACGCGCAAGGGGCTCAAGGCCACCGCCATCGTGGACGCGGTGCTGGACGGGCTCCGGGCCGGGCAGCGGGAGACCGGGCTCCGGTCGAACGTGATCGTGTGCGGGATCCGCCACATGGACCCGCAGACGTCGATCCGCCTCGCCGAGCTGGCCGTGGCCTACAAGGGGAAGGGCGTGGTGGGCTTCGACCTGGCCGGGGCCGAGGAGGGGCACCCGGCCCGCGAGCACCGCGAGGCGATCCAGCTCATCCTCGACAACAACGTGAACGTGACCATCCACGCCGGCGAGGCCTACGGCCCCGACTCGATCGCGCAGGCGGTGCACAAGTGCGGCGCGCACCGGATCGGCCACGGCGTCCGGCTGCGCGAAAGCGGCGACCTGCTCAACTACGTCAACGACCACCGCATCCCGCTGGAGATGTGCCCCTCCTCGAACGTCCAGACGCGGTCGGCGGCCGACCTGGCCAGCCACCCGCTCAAGTTCTACTTCGACTTCGGGCTGCGGGTGACCGTCAACACCGACAACCGGCTGGTCACCGACACCACGCTCACGAAGGAGCTCTGGCTCGTCCACCGGGAGATGGGGTTCACCCTGGAGGACATCACCACCCTGCTGGTGCAGGGGTTCAAGAGCGCGTTCCTGCCGTTCCGCGAGAAGCAGGAGCTGCTCCGGCGGGTGAACGGGGAGATCGCCGAGGTCCTGGCCCGCCACGCCGGGCCCCGCCCGGTCGAGGCCGGCCCGGTCCGCTGACGCACCGGTGCGGTACACTGCCGGACGTG